>JAVVEF010000211.1:0-1559 GCA_032251275.1 Lutibacter sp. | reverse complement strand
AATAAATTTTTTATAATTTAACCTTTATTTTTATCCTAAAATAAACAGCTTCAACAATAATAAAATGAATCATTTAATCATCAATCAACAACACTGATATTTTTAGAATTATAGCGGCTGTTTTTTAAATAGATTTGCTGCAATAAAGGCGATAATCGCAGGCAATAGCCAACCAAAACCTTCCTTTGACAAGGGAATAATTTGCTGAATTAGTTTAAGATTATCTTCAGGCATTAAAAATTTTAAAAAGTCGGGAATGCTAAAAATAAATGCGGTTAAAACCACGATTCCAAAAACTTTTGCTGAAGCATATTTTTCGGGAATCACGTTCAGGAATATTAAAACAATGGTAATTGGGTAAATAAACATCAAAACCGGCAAAGCGATTGTGATAATATAATGAACATTAAACTGACCAATAAAAATCCCCAATACGCAACTTAAAACAACTGCGGTAATATAAGCCAGTTTTGATTCATTAAAAAATCCTTTAAAAAAATCGGCAGTGCCAATCACAATCCCAACAGCCGTCGTAAAACAGGCCAAGGCCACTAAAACGCTCAAAAAAACTGTTCCTATATTTCCCAATGTAGCGGTGCTTAAGCCCGAAAGCACTTGAGTTCTTGTGGCATTTTGCTCAAATATTCCTGAAAACATAGCGCCGTTTAAAATTAATCCGCCATAAATCAACAATAAGCCAATGCCCGCCACAAATCCGGCTTTTCTTACCAATTCCCTATTCATTTCAAAAGAAACATTTCTTTTTAATTTTAAAGAAATAATCAATACGCCGCCAACAACGACAGAACCTATGGCGTCAAAAGTTTGATAACCTTCTAAAATTCCATTTACAAAAGGCAAGGGATAACTTGTAGTAATTAATGTTTCCGAAAAAGAAAATATCCCTATAAAAATAATGAGCAACAATATTAAAATGATGAGAGGCGTTAAAAATTTTCCCAGCAAATCAAAAACTTTAGATCTGTTTAATGCAAACCCAAAAACCAACGCAAAATAAACGGTGCTTGTTAACAAACTGCCGGTATTAAAAAACGGCGCAATTGCCATTTCATGAGTTACGGATGCCGTTCTTGGAACCGGCAATAAAATTGAAATAGCGTAAACCACAAAACAATAAATCCAACTAAACAAAGGAGATACTTTTTTGCCGAAATCATACATGGTGCCTTGCAGTTTTGCATGCGCCAAAATTCCGAAAATTGGGATAATTACAGCGGTAACCACAAATCCAAATAACACAAAAAACCAAGCTTCTCCGGCCTTATAGCCAATAAATGGCGGCAATATTAAATTTCCTGCGCCAAAAAACATAGAGAACAATGCAAAACCGGTAATCAGAATTTCTTTACTTTTATTCATTTAAAAATTATATTTGCCTAATATCGTTATTTTTCAATTATGTGCAATTCTTTCTTATACAAAAATACTCAAATTCATTATGCCGAATGGGGCAAAGGAAATGCGGTGGTTCTGTTGCACGGTTTTTTGGAAAACGGTGCTATGTGGGAAGAAGTCGCCAAAGTGCTTTCAAAAAGAAA
>JAVVEF010000210.1:0-1610 GCA_032251275.1 Lutibacter sp. | reverse complement strand
TTTCTTTCTTTCTTTCTTTCTTTCTTTCTTTCTTTCTTTCTTTATTTATTTAAATCTTTTATAAGAATTAAAATTTTAATCCAATTTTGGAAGCACAAAATTACTTAAAACACTTGGTAGCTGCATGGCTGCTTCAATTTCTTCGGATTTACGAGGCGCCAAAGCTGATAAATTTACCGGACCGTTTTTGGTGATTAAAATATCATCTTCTATGCGCACGCCAATTCCCCACCATTTTTCATCACAGTCGCTTCCTGTCGGAATATAAATTCCCGGTTCCATGGTAACCACCATATTTTCTTCAAAATTTCCATAATTTCCGGGGTCATGCACATCCAAGCCGATATGGTGCGAAGTTCCGTGTGGAAAATAATTGTGCCTGCTGTTTTCATCGGTGATGATTCCCAATTCTGCAAGTCCTTTATTGATTATTTTTCTAGCAATTTGATTGGGTTCACCCATAGCTGTGCCAATTTTGTAGGCCGCAATTCCGGCTTCCTGGGCTTCATAAACCAAATCATATATTAATTTTTGTTCGGTGGAGAATTTTCCGTTGGTTGGAATTGTGCGTGTGACATCGGCTGTATATCCGTGATATTCAGCTCCTAAATCCATTAAAATCAGATTATTATCACCAATATTTGTTTTATTGTTTTCTACATAATGCAAAATACAACCGTTATTTCCGGCACCAACAATGGACGGATAGCCTTCATATTCGGCACCATATTTTTTGTACACAAACTCATGAACGCCCTGCGCTTCGGTTTCAGACATATTTGGATGCATGGCTTTCATCATTTCCAATTGTCCAATGGCTGATATATCCACCGCCTTTTTCAGCAATACCAATTCCTCTTTTGTTTTTATTTCCCGCATTGAGGCCATTAATTTTTTGAGGGTTTCTGTATCGATTCTCTTTTTGGTTTCATTGTACAATTTGTCGTTGCTCGGATTGTTTAAATGAAGCAAATCGAAAGAAACCTTTACTTTAAAAGTCTTGATTAAATCAAATAAATCGGCAGTTTCATCGGTATCCCTGACATCATTTTTAAAGTTTTCGAACAAAATTTTGTCAAATTTGGAAAAATCAATGTTATAACTTTTAAATTCGCCGCCATTATAAGCAACCCTAAATCCCAGTTCATCCTGCACACCTTCAACACCCAAACGTTTTCCATTCCACATTTCAGCGCGCTCATTGCGTTCCTGAACGAAAATCGCTTCGTTAAAAGTCTTGTTTCCAATGGTTTGATTTTCTTTAAAAATAAAAACCAAAGCGTTTGGTTCTTTATAACCCGTTAAATAATAAAAATTTGGATCTTGATGATACACATATTCCACATCGTTTGCACGGTTTCTTACCGGATTCGCAAAAAATACTGCGACACTGTTATTGGGCAATTTGGCCCGAAGCTGCGCTCGCCTTTCTGCATGAAATTCTTTTTTTAAAAAATCTTGCGGCGTACCATTTTGTTGGGCAAAGCCATTTGAAATGGATAAAAGAAAAAACAGTATTTTAATGTTGAAGAATTTCATAATAAGATGTTGTTGTTTAACAAATATAAAATAAATAGTAAACAATTTCAAGGTATTGAGGTCGGTATCTA
>JAVVEF010000209.1:0-1874 GCA_032251275.1 Lutibacter sp. | reverse complement strand
AAACCGCAAAAGTTGGTGTCAAAGGAAAACGACTTAAAGCGGGCTGGGATAATCAATATTTGGAAAAACTAATCAAATTATGATGCGTTTACCCTGTTCTTTTTATATAGCTTAATTATCATATCCATTTTTATAACAATTCTGATGGATGAATTTTATATATTTGTTATCAAAATTTAATAAATATGAAACATTTATCAGATATAGAAATAGCACAGGATAAAAAATTAATACATATTAAAGAAATTGCCGCCAAATTAGGCATTGAAGAAGATGATTTGGAAATGTACGGGAAATATAAAGCGAAGTTGCCCTTACATTTTATTGATGAAGAAAAAATCAAAAAAAACAATTTGATTTTAGTGACGGCCATTACGCCAACTCCCGCCGGAGAAGGAAAAACAACAGTTTCTATAGGATTAACTGAAGGATTGAATAAAATTGAAAAACAAGCGACCGTTGTTTTGCGAGAACCATCTTTAGGACCGGTTTTTGGAATTAAAGGCGGCGCAGCCGGAGGCGGATATTCGCAAGTGGTTCCCATGGAAGACATCAATCTGCATTTTACCGGCGATTTTAATGCCGTCGAAAAAGCAAACAATTTATTGTCGGCTTTAATCGACAATAATTTGCAAAGTAAGGTCAACAATCTAAATATTGATTCAAGAACAGTGGTTTGGAAGCGTGTTATTGATATGAATGACAAGGCTTTGCGAAATATCGTGATTGGATTGGGTGGTACCGTTAACGGAATTCCGCGTGAAGACGGATTTAATATTACACCAGCTTCCGAAGTGATGGCTATTTTGTGTATGGCGACCGATTTTGAAAATTTGAAAAAACGTTTGGGTGATATTTTTATCGGATTTACATTTGATAACAATCCAATTTTTGCCCGTGATTTAAAGGCAGAAAATGCGATGGCCATTTTATTGAGAGATGCCATTAAGCCCAATTTGGTGCAAACATTGGAAGAGAATCCGGCCATTATTCATGGCGGCCCGTTTGCGAATATCGCACAAGGAACAAATACCATTATTGCCACTAAAATGGGACTTTCTTTGTCAAATTATGTGGTTACAGAAGCGGGTTTTGGTGCCGATTTGGGTGCTGAAAAATTCCTGAATATTAAATGCGTGGCCGCCAATTTAAGTCCGAAAGCAGTGGTTTTGGTTGCTACAATCAGGGCGTTGCGTCACCACGGAGGCGCCAAAAAAGAGGATTACAATACACCAAATTTGGAGATTGTGAAAAAAGGTTTTCCCAACCTGGAAAAACACATTGAAAATATCAGAAAATTCAATATTGAACCGGTGGTGGCCATCAATGCTTTTATAAGCGACTCAAAAGAAGAAGTTGATTTTATCATTGAAAAATGTGCAGCAATGGGTGTTCAGGCTGTTGTTTCTGAAGGCTGGGCAAAAGGAGGAAAAGGTACAGAAAGACTGGCGGAAGCAGTGGTAAAAGTAGTGGAAGAAAACAAATCCCAATTTAAACCTTTATACGAATGGAATTCCCTGGTAAAAGAAAAAATTGAAACAATCGCCAAAGAAATTTATGGTGCCGATGCTGTTGATTTTGAAAAAAAAGCATTGTTGAATTTGAAAAGAATAGACAGATTAGGCCTTAATAATTTACCTATTTGTATGGCGAAAACACAAAAATCATTTACGGATAATGAAACCGTTTTGGGAAGACCAACAGGATTTAATGTAACGGTGCGGGAAATTGAAATATCTGCAGGCGCCGGATTTATTATCCCTATTTTGGGTGAAATGATGCGTATGCCTGGATTGCCTGGTGTTCCTGCTTCTGAAGGAATGACTATTGATAATAATGGCGTAATTTCGGGATTGTCGTAATTGTTTTTAGAA
>JAVVEF010000208.1:0-1901 GCA_032251275.1 Lutibacter sp. | reverse complement strand
TATTATAATAATTTATCGATCAAGGATAACGCAATTCTTTCAATAAAATTTGCACGATTTTTTTACTAAAATTGGTCTGGATTTAATCAGTGATTAAGAATGCTTTACAGTTTCACAATTTTCTTTACAACATTGTTATTTTTGGTGCTTATCCGGACAAAATAAACGCCTGTTGCGTTACTTATCGGCAACGAAATTGTCCTTCTGTTAAGGTTTGTATTCCAGGTTTTAAGGGTTTGTCCCAAATTATTGTAAAGTATGATACCGTTTATTTCTTCGCCGTTATTATTTTTTATTAGCAGTTCGTCAATGGCGTTGTCCATAAAAACTTGAATACCTTCAATGATTGGCTGTGATTGTGCCGCCAGCAAGATTTCGGCATTTACATCTTCTTCTACCAATTTATGCATTTTAAAAATCAGTGAAAACCTTTCTATATAAGTTCCTGCTTCCAAATTAATTTCAAAAGGTTTGTGTGAAATATTATACACTACCCCTGTTAATTTGTCCTTAATGTGGACCGAAATATTTTCATCCATATGTTTTTGTTCCTCAATTTTAATGCGTGCCAATCCCGTTTTTCTTACCTTCATTCCAAACGGCAATTCCTGGTTGGTGCTGAAATTGTTTACGGCCTGAATCACAAATTTACCGCCGTCAAAAGTCCAGAACATATCTTCTTTACCAATATCGGCAATGGGCGCATCGTAACCCAAATCGAAAAAATTGGAGGCATTTTCATCAACGCCCACCAATAACTGCCGGTGGTAACCTAGTGGGGAATCAAATTGCAACCAGATTTTGGGTCTTTTATCGATGTTTTCCAGAGTGTCTTTTGCTTTCTCCCCAGAAGTATTTGCTGATTTTTCAACCTCGCCTTTCATAAAGACAGAGTTTTCTTCAGATTCAACCATAAATATCCTTTGGCTGTTTTTAAAAACAATCTTGCCGCCATCAATAGTTGGGGTTGTATAGGTTGCAGATGGGTTTAATTCCAGCGCCGCAATCACAAAAAATCCTTGTCCAACCGGAATGTATTGGCCCGGTTTTTTGTTGCCTTGGCTTCCGTTATTATTAATCCGTCCGTCATTTGAATAAGCTATCGCGCCGCCCATTAAGGTATAAGTGGCATAGCCGCCCACATAATCTTTTAAATAATGTGAATTTTTCTCTCCGAAATGATCCCAGAGATACAAGGCACCATTAAAAACATTTCCCAACTTATTTCTTCCTGCTTTGCTGTTGATGGTTTCTTTAATGTTGTCTTTTATAAATTCATCGGCATCCATGGCCGACGGATAAGGATTCCCGATAAGCCTGCTGTTTCCCGCATCAATTTGCAAGGTAAAATCACCATTATTTGGTTTTCCTTTAAACACATAATTTTGTTGGTTTCCAATATTAACGGCGCCCGAAGTTCCTTTCATCGTATAGCCTTCGCCAGCAAATAGCAGGGTGTTTTCATCAATTGATTTCCAAGCATTATAATTGTTATCTGTCCCATTAAAGGTGTGAAGCCAATAGGAACTGATGATGATTGGAGTTGTAATTCCTGAATCTGCCGCCCAATATTTTGGTTGAAAATTAATTTCTTTTGGATAAGGCAAAATGCCTCCTGTGCCATCAGCCCTGGTTCCATCAAATAAAACAGCAACTAATTTTTGGCTTGAATTAACACTTGCCACGCCGATTCCTCTTTGATTTACTCCCGAAGGTGTTGTAGTGCCTACAGAAGACGACCAATAATTGTAATTAAAACTGTTCGCCGTGCCTTGTTGGTCTCGCTCTATATAGCCGCCGCTGTCTTGGTCCAACATACTGTTTTCGGTTTGCACCAGCTGAGATTCGTCTTCCAAATCTATAACACCATCCAATTCCAAATACCAGGTATTTTTTAGTTC
>JAVVEF010000207.1:0-2013 GCA_032251275.1 Lutibacter sp. | reverse complement strand
TTAAAGAAAACTGTCCCGATGTGCGCAATACCAAAATTGTGGATGTGGTGGCTGCTTTGGCCGATTACGGCATCAAAGTTACCATTTACGACCCTTGGGCAAACCCGGCAGATGTGTTGCATGAGTACGGACTTACAACACACAATAGTTTTCCGTTATCCTTAAATAAACTTAAATCCGTCACCCTGAGCAAGCCTGCACTGAGCGTAGTCGAAGTGTCGAAGGGCAAAAATATGATACTGTGGTTTTAGGCGTGGCCCACAAAGAATTTGTTTCACTAGACTTGGCTACCTTGCAAAAAGAGAACAGTGTATTGTATGATGTAAAAGGAATTTTAGGCAATAAAGTTGACGGAAAATTGTAATCGGTAAAAATATATTAAAACCCCGCTCAGCAATCCCGATGGCTATCGTGACCAATTTTTAGGAGGTGATTTCCAGTCTCTGACTGACGTATAACTGACCAATAAAAAGAAAGAAATTAGTGTTAGGCGTCTATTTAACCAAATTTATATAAAAGCACAATTACCTATATTTGCATTTTGCCAATTATTTACAATGAATAACAATCACATCGCAATAGAGAAATTAATTAAACTCGGGGAAGGAGAAAACCTTGAGTTTAAAAGTAATTTCAATAATGAGGTAATCGAAACGCTGGTTGCCTTTGCCAATACTTTAGGGGGTAAAGTTGTGGTTGGCATCAATCAAAATAATGAATTATCCGGTGTTGTGATGAATGCGGAATCAGTTCAAAATTGGATTAACGAAATTAAAAACAAAACAGCGCCATCATTGATACCCGATGCGGTGGTTATGGAAATCGGAGATAAAACGATTGTTGTTTTTTCCATTCAGGAATACCCCATAAAACCAGTTGCAACACGAGGAAAGTATTTTAAGCGTACAGCCAACTCAAACCATTTGTTGGGTATTTCGGAAGTCGTTAACCTGCACTTGCAATCGTTTAACACCAGTTGGGATTTTCAACCCAATTACCAATTCAAAATCGATGATATTTCCCTTGCTAAAGTTCAGGCGGCTATTGACATTTTCAATCAAACAAATGCCCGTATTAACGATGATCCTTTAACATTTTTGCTGAAGAATGATTTGTTGCGTGATGGCCAAATAACCAATGCCGCTTATTTGTTATTTACTGAAAGAGAGACTGTTTTTACCGCCATTGAATTGGGTCGATTTCAAACAGAGACCATTATAAAAGACAGTGCACGCACAAAATCGGATATTTTATCGCAGGTTGGCCAAGTATTGGACTTTGTTAAAAAACACATCAACAAAGAAGTAATTATTACCGGACAGCCCCATAATACGCAAAAATGGCAATATCCATTGGAAGCTATTAGGGAAATTATCACCAATATGATTGTACACCGAGATTATCGTTCTGCTTCCGATTCTATTGTTAAAGTGTTTGATGATAAAATTGAATTTTACAATCCAGGCAAATTGCCCGACAGCATTTCGGTTGAAGACTTGCTTTCTAATAATTATAAATCAACGCCAAGGAATAAACTCATTGCCGATTTTTGCAAAAGTATTGGACTCATAGAAAAATACGGTTCAGGAATAAGAAGGGTCGTAGAGTATTTTGCAAAAGCACAACTTCCCCATCCTGAATTTAGAAATATCTCCGATGGTTTTATGGTGACCGTTTTTGCACTTAAAAAAGCAATTGAAACCGATAAGGTCACCGATAAAGTCACCGATAAGGTCACCGATAATCAGGCATTAATCATACAGTTTATTGCTGAAAATAATAAAATAACAACCCAAATACTTTCTCAAAAGGTAAAAATTTCCCAAAGAAAAATAAAAGAAAATATAGCTAAATTGAAAGAAATTGGACTTATAGAACGCGTAGGAGCTGCTAAAGGGGGTTTTTGGAAAGTGAACCAATGATATTTTGAGACAGAAAAATTGACAATTTAAAACTTTGTGGTAAAACTGATGATTAAAAAAGGCATTACCGTAAACGGCGCCAGTTTGTTAA
>JAVVEF010000206.1:0-2025 GCA_032251275.1 Lutibacter sp. | reverse complement strand
GTAACAGGATTTTTCATTTTGCCCTGAGTGGCAACGATCTCTAAAATAATTTCTTGTATTTTTTCGATATCGCCGCCTGCCTGTTCTTTAATTTGGGTAAAACTGGCTGAATCGATGTTCAGAATATCAACATTCACTAAGATTTCGTTATCGTAAATTTCAGTAACATTATTATCAATTTTCGTTGCAGGTTGCGGCAAAACGCCTAAGGGTTCAATTACCCTGTGAGTTCCGTATTTATTTCCTATTTTTATCATTTAATTTAACAGTTTTACTGTTTTTTAATCCTAAAATTTCTCTTGCTTCAGCCGGAGTTGCTATTTCACGACCAAGTTCCTTGGCCAATCTAACCACTTTCTCCACCAATTCCCCATTTGATTTGGCCAAAACACCTTTGGCGATGTATAAATTATCTTCCAATCCAACCCGCACATGGCCACCATCAATAATTGCTGCGGCAGCCAATGGAAATTCGTATCTCCCAACTCCTGCAACCGTGTAGGTGGCATCAGCAGGAATGCTGTTACGCAAGAAAACAAAGTCTCTCAACGTTCCCGAAATACCTCCGTTAACGCCCATTACAAAATCAAAATGCATTGGGGATTTTATAAATCCTTTTTGGTGAAGACGCAGCGCCATATCAATCATAGATTTGTCGAAAACTTCCAATTCTGGTTTTATGTTTTTTTCAATCATTCGTTTTCCAAAATATTTGATGGTATTTTCAGTGTTTTCAAATATTTCGTCACCGCCAAAGTTTAAGGTGCCACAATCTAACGTTGCCATTTCCGGATTAAGCTCAGTGGGCTGTAACCTTTCATCATTCGTCATCCCAACTGCACCACCGGTTGAAGGCTGAATAATGGCATCGGGACAATTTAGCCTGATGGCATCCATCACTTCTTTAAAACGGTTTTTATCTTGTGTTGGCGTTCCATCGTCTTTACGAACGTGCAAATGAATAATGCTTGCACCGGCCAGGTAAGCCAAACTTGCTTCGCGAACACATTCTTCAAGGGTGTAAGGCACTGCTGGATTGTGTTCCTTGGTAACTTCCGCACCGGAAATTGCGGCTGTGATTATTAATTTTTCCATAGAACAATTTATTTACGCTGACTCGCTTTTGGCGTGACACAGGTTCCTGTTGCACGACAAACAATGATAGGTTCTTCCAGAAAATCGCAGGCTGAATCTGAAATATCAGGACGAGGCGCTATTACCTTGCGGGCTTCAAATTTCATTCTTCTGCTGGAGTTTCCTTCTTCAATTATTTCACCAACAGCTTCAATAAAGTCGCCCGCATAAACAGGCGCCATAAACTCAACCATATCATATGCTTTAAACAAACCTTCATCACCATCTCTTAAAATAAGAAGTTCTGTGGCAACATCACCAAATAACTGAAGCATTCTTGCGCCATCAACAAGGTTTCCGCCATAATGAGCATCATGTGAGCTCATTCGCAATCTAATCATCGATTTTAACATATTATTATATTTTGTTATATTTGTAAATTGACTATTATTTTTTTTAATTTAAATACATTTTTAATATATTTTCAGCAAATTTAAACCTAATTTTTGAATTTATAATAATAAGAGTGTCTGTAATTATAAAATAATTAGATGAAAAATCAAAAAAAGGTTGCTTTTAAAATTAAAAAGTAAAAACCCAAAACTAACTGTCAGGCAGGACTGTCAAAATATCCTTGAAATCCTCGGAATTTTTGTATTGAATTTGTTAAATTATTCTTTTTTCGCTTCCATACAAACTCGTTTTTTGATAAAATTAAGACCACAGGCATTAAAAAAATCACGAAGGGTTACATGTAAATTTGCTGATTGACCAAACAGGAAATAATGCGATTTCTTTTAAACTGTAAGAAACGACATAATGTTTGAAGCGTCGGGCACTTCAATTCTTTGTACTTTTTCGTACATTAATTGATAAGCGTACATCAAGGTTATAATTCAATAGCGTCCTAAACATTAAAAAAAGAATGGTTAGTTTTTAACTCAAAGTTTA
>JAVVEF010000205.1:0-2027 GCA_032251275.1 Lutibacter sp. | reverse complement strand
CTAAAGTCCTGCACTTAAAGTGCAGGGTTTAAATCCCTTTTCTGAGACCAATAAAGAATAAAAAAAGCATTGAAAATTTTCAATGCTTTTTTTGTGATTAAAAGTTAACTGTAGGGACAGGTCGAGACCTGTCCGTTCCAAAAATTTAAATTATTTAAGCGTTCCTGTCATTGCTGCGGGATTTACCCAAGCATCATATTCTTCTGCAGTTACATAGCCTAAACGCACGGCTTCTTCTTTTAAAGTAGTTCCGTTTGTATGTGCGGTATTTGCAATTTCGGCAGCTTTGTAGTAACCAATTTTGGTATTTAAAGCAGTTACCAGCATTAAAGAATTATTCACTAATTCGGTAATGCGCGAATAATTTGGTTCAATGCCAACAGCGCAGTGTTCATCAAAACTGGCGCAGGCATCACCAAGCAAACGAGCCGATTGCAAAAAGTTAACTGCCATAATTGGTTTAAAAACGTTTAACTCATAATGGCCTTGCGTTCCGCCTATGGTAATGGCAACATCGTTACCCATCACTTGCGCGCAAACCATGGTTAAAGCTTCCGCTTGGGTTGGATTTACTTTTCCTGGCATAATGGAACTTCCTGGTTCGTTTGCAGGAATAATCAATTCTCCAATACCTGAGCGTGGTCCGGAAGCCATCATTCGAATGTCATTTGCAATTTTGTTTAATGACACCGCCAATAATTTTAAGGCACCGTGACTTTCCACAATGGCATCATGTGATGCCAAAGCTTCAAATTTATTTTCGGCTGTAATAAATGGTAATTTGGTAAATTCTGCTATTTTTTTAGCCACCAAAACATCGTAACCTTTTGGCGTATTCATTCCGGTACCAACAGCAGTTCCGCCCAATGCCAATTCAGCTAAATGTGACAAAGTGTTACGCAACGCTCTTAATCCGTGATCCAATTGGGAAACATAGCCAGAAAATTCTTGTCCTACTGTCAAAGGCGTGGCATCCATTAAATGCGTACGGCCAATTTTCACCACATCTTTAAACGCTTCAGATTTCGCTTTCAACGTATCGCGTAATTTCTCAACTCCGGGAATTGTGGTGTCAATAATCATTTTATAACAGGCAATGTGCATTCCTGTTGGGAAAGTATCGTTGCTCGATTGTGATTTGTTTACGTCGTCATTTGGCTGAATGGTTTTTTCGCCTTCACCAATAACGCCTCCCAGCATTTCGTGGGCGCGGTTTGCAATTACTTCATTGAGATTCATGTTGCTTTGGGTTCCGGAGCCGGTTTGCCATATAACCAACGGAAACTGGTCATCGTGTTTTCCTTCCAAAATTTCATCGCAAACGGCAGAAATAATATCTCGTTTTTTTTCCGGAAGCACACCCAAATCACAATTCGCGTGGGCAGCTGCTTTTTTAAGATAGGCAAATCCGTAAATAATTTCTAAAGGCATCGAGGCAGAAGGTCCAATTTTGAAATTGTTTCGGGAACGTTCTGTTTGGGCACCCCAATATTTATCGGCAGGAACTTCAACATTTCCCATGGTGTCTTTTTCTATTCTATATTTCATCTTTAATATATTTATTTGTTTTTTTTTGACAGTTTTAAGTATTTGGTATCAAGAATCAAATTTCCCAATTCTCAATACTAAAATCTCATTACTAAATAACAAAGTTACCATTTCTCGCTTTTTAGCCTATCAAATTTGCCTATTTTTTTTGATTCATTTGGTGAGAAATATCACTTTTAAAAAATAAATAATTTGTGTGATAAATTAAAAATAAATGTTAATTTTGTAATTATTAAAAAACAACCTTAAAAAGTTATGGATTTATCGCAGTTTTCAGGATTTTTAGTTTTCTTAACCATTTTCACGATGGGGTTTTGGTTAATGATTTTTTTAATAACCTTTGTAGTGCCTTATTGGTTATTCGGTTATTTTAAGGAATCTTGGAAATATAGAAAAGAAGACAAAGCGGCAGCTAAAAAAGCATAATAATTTTATTTATAAGGCTTAAAAAAGGCAATTGAAAAATTGCCTTTTTTGCG
>JAVVEF010000204.1:0-2164 GCA_032251275.1 Lutibacter sp. | reverse complement strand
CAACAAAAAATAGCGGTACTCTGCAATTATGAATTGCTGCCTGACAGGGTAGGCGGGATGGATACTTTTTTTTGGCAGTTCGATAAAAAATGCAAGGAGAATAACATAGATGTCGATTGGTTTTTTCCGAATGGCGCATACCACGGGGACTATAAATTACTGACAATTAAATATGACCCCGATAAAAAAAGCATAGAAAAATTTTTTTTAGAAAATTTAGCGCGCGAGGAAACGGAATACATCCACATCATCACCCACTTTTTGGAATTATGCACGTCCTTTTTTTACAAAGTAAAGCAAGTTTCAAATGCAAAAATCATTGGGGTTGACCACAATCCACGTCCGCTAGATGGCTATCCTTTTATAAAGAGCATAAAAAAAAGAATAAAAGGGCTGTTTTTCAGCCATTTTATTGATTCATTTATAGGCGTTTCAGAATACACGGTCAAAGAACTGCTGAAAGATTTTGGAGAGCACATCAGACCCAAAACCCGGGTAATTTACAATGGCATCAATACGGCAGAAATAAAAACAAGAACCAACAGGTCTTATGATAAACCAACATTTTTGGTGGCTTCACATTTAAGACAATCCAAAGGCATCCAGGATTTAATTCAGGCGGTGGCTTTAATGCCTGTGCTTATAAAAAATGAAATTAAAATTGACATTTATGGAGACGGCCCTTATAGAAAAGCATTGGAATTGATGGTTAAGGTATTAAAAATCAATAACTGTTTCAATTTTAAAGGAAGCAGTGCGCAACTCAAATCCTTATACTGCAACTATGATTATATGCTACAGCCAACGCGCATGGAATGTTTTAGCCTGTCTATTTTGGAAAGTTTGGCGGCCAATGTGCCCGTAATCACCACCAACGTTGGCGGCAATGAAGAAGCCATTAAAAACAATGAAAATGGCTATATTTTTGAAGCAAAAAACATAAAACAGTTAACAAATTTGTTGCAGGAAATTTATATGGGGAATAAAAAAATAAAAGGTAATACCCGCAACTTAATTGAGGAACGTTTTACCATTGATAAAATGGTCAGCGAATATATTCAAATAGTAAACTGATGTCAATAATAAACCGAATACAAGTTCCCTTTCCTTCGGAAAGGGTTAGGGATAGGAGGATTGCTTTTCTCACTCCCGAATACCCACACCCCAACACCGGCAGCTCAGGTGGCATTGGCACCAGCATCAAAAATCTGGCGCAGGGTTTGTTGGCGCAGGGTTGTGAAGTCAGGATTTTGGTGTACGGGCAAACAGCCGATGCAGTATTTGAAGACAACGGAATTGTGGTGCAGCAAATAAAAAACGCAAAACTGAAAGGCTTGTCCTGGTGGCTGACCCGCAAAAAACTGGAACGCATCATCAACGAATTGTATGCCAATCAGGAAATCGATTTGGTGGAAGCGCCCGACTGGACAGGCATTACTTCTTTTATAAAACCTAAAAAATGCCCGGTAGTCATTAGATTGAACGGCTCCGACACCTATTTTTGTCATTTGGATGGGCGTCCTGTAAAATGGATCAATAAATTTCACGAAAAAAGGGCCCTGCAAAACGCCAACGGTTTACTCTCCGTCAGCCAGTTTACCGCCGATCTCACCAACCAACTATTTGGCTTAAACAAAAATTTCACCATCATTCCAAATGCGGTTGATATGAGTTTGTTTAACAGAAACTCAATTAATAACGAAAACTCGTCATTGCGAGAAGCGATAGCGCCGTGGCAACCTTTCGAAAAGAATCTAAATCCCAATAGGGTACTCTATTTCGGTACCCTAATCCGCAAAAAAGGCCTCTTAGAACTCCCATTAATCTTCAATCAGGTGGTGGAACAAAACCCCGAAGCCCAACTGTTATTGGTGGGGCGTGATGCCCCTGACATTGTTTCCGGAAACAGCTCTACCTGGGAAATGATGCAGGCATTGTTTAGTCCAAAAGCCTTAAGTAACGTTACTTATTTAGGCGGTGTATCTTATGGGGAAATAAAAAAACATATTGAAGAGGCAACTGTATGCGTATTCCCTACTTATGCAGAGGCACTGCCGGTGTCCTGGCTGGAAGCGATGGCCATGCAAAAACCCATTGTGGCATCCAATATTGGCTGGGCAACCGAAATGATTGAAGATGGGGTGGAAGGATTTCTGGTGAATCC
>JAVVEF010000203.1:0-2166 GCA_032251275.1 Lutibacter sp. | reverse complement strand
AAAGGCCTCGTGGCGCAACTGAATAGCGCACTGGATTTCGGCTCCAGCGGTTGTAGGTTTGAATCCTACCGGGGTCACGAATAAATCAACAAAAAGTGAAAACAAAGCAAGCTAAAAATAAAAGCTTGCTTTTGTTTTTTAAGATTGCGGCGTTTTCTTTTTGTTGATTTTCAAAAGCGGAGCTTTGTCAGGATCATCGTAGATAATCCTGCGTAAAATAGAAGCTTGCTATATTTTTTAATTAAACTTTTTCTTAAGTAGTGCTTGAATGTCTTTATTTGCTCCATAAACCACTAAAATATCTCCTTTTTCCAATACAAGATCGGCACTTGCAACACCCTGAACTTTACTTTCCTTAACGCTGCCACCAATACTGCTTTTAACTTGTGCGCTTTTTATGGTGGTTAAAACCAAAAGATTGTATTTTTTTCTGATGCCAACTTCGGCAATCGTTTTTCCTATATATTCGGGAGGGAGATTAATTTCCACAATACTATAATAATCACTCAATTCAAAAGAATCCACAACGCCGCTCAAACACAATTTTTTTGCCCATCTTTCTGCAGTTTCTTCTTCAGGATGCACAATTTCATCTACGCCAATGGCCACAAGTACTTTTTCGTGTAATGGGTTAATTGCCCTGCTTATCAATCTTTTTACGTCCAAATTTTTTAGCAATGCGGTCACCATAATATTTGCGCCTTGGTCCTCACCAATGGCAACTACCACAACATCTGTATCTTTCAGCGGTAATCCTGAAACTGTAAATTCGTCGGTGGCATCCATGCAAATGGTGTGTGAAACCTTTTCTTTTAAAGCATCCACTTTATTCATCCGGGTATCAATACCGATTACCTCGTTTCCTTGTGAGGTCAACTTTTCAGCAAGGGAAGCGCCAAAATTTCCAAGTCCAATTATTATATATTTCATCTTTTTAAATTTTATTTTTTATTGGGAACAGATGCTGTTCGCCATTTACCATTCCTTTGTATATCAAAATTTGTCAGGCTCGTTTCATCTGTTATAATTTTATTTTTTAGCGGGAACAGATGCTGTTCGCCATTTACCATTCCTTTGTATATCAAAATTTGTCAGGCTCGTTTCATCTGTTATAATTTTATTTTTTAGCGGGAACAGATGCTGTTCGCCATTTACCATTCTTTATTATATCAAAATTTGTCAGGCTCGTTTTAAGTTTAGTCTTTTTAGTTAGTTGATGGTGATTTCTTCTGTTGGATAACGATAATTTTTATGTTTCACTTTTTTGATAACAGCTATTAAAATGGAAAGCATGCTCACCCTTCCAATAAACATTATCAGAATAATGACAAATTTGCTTGCGGAACTTAAACTTGCGGTGATACCGATACTCAGTCCTACGGTACTATAGGCTGAAAAACATTCAAAAGCAATACTTTTCAGGTCTTTATCACTGTCGAAAACTGAAATTGCGATAATGCCTGTACCAATAACAAATAACGACAATGAGATTACGGCAAATGCACGTCTAACCGAGATATCGGAAATTTCTCTTCTAAAAATTTCGATTCTTGTTTTTCCTCTGGCCAAACTCATAAAATTAAGGGTAGCAATAGCAAAAGTACTCGTTTTTATACCACCTCCGGTTGATGCCGGAGAAGCACCAATCCACATTAAAAGAAAAATAAGCATCAATGTGGAAAAATTTAAAGCAGCCATATCAACGGTATTAAAACCTGCAGTTCTTGGTGTTGTGGCGCCAAACAATGCCGTAACGACTTTTCCAATACCTGAATGTGGCGCCAGTAAATTGTTGTATTCACTTAGATAAAACAAAATGGTTCCTATAATTGTTAATGAGAATGTAGTAATTAAGGTAATCCGGCTATTTAAATTAAGCACCCAAGGTTTGTGCTGTATGTTATTTTTCGAAAAATTCTGAAATTTATTTACAATCCAATATTTTAAATATTTTAGGATGTTTACCACAATCGGAAATCCAAGTCCGCCAATTACAAATAAGACGATGATATAGGATTGCAATGAATAATTGAACCTAAATCCGCTTTCATACAAGCTATTTGGCAAAGTAGAAAAACCGGCATTGCAAAAAGCTGATACAGCATGAAATGCCGCAAAATAAGTGCGTTCAAAAATTGTGGGAAGCAAAGCGTTATTTAGACTCGT
>JAVVEF010000202.1:0-2219 GCA_032251275.1 Lutibacter sp. | reverse complement strand
GAATTAGACGGCAGTATTGATTTACAAGGAGAATCGCAATTGGTGCAAAAACGTTATACGCCAAGCCAATTTAGTGAAAGTATTTTTGATGAAGACAGTGAGGGCTATATAGAAAGAGACCAACAAGGACAAAAAAATAGTTTTAATTATAACTATTGGTCATCACCGGTAAGTCCACAAGGAGGCTTAACCAATAATGCGCCTTATTCCGTTGGAAGTATTTTAAAAGATGGTACAAACTCTGCCTCATATCTTGATATAAATTTTGGAGATGGAGCCTATTTTGCAGATTTTGCAAATTCAGGATCAATAAAAATTAGCAATCGTTGGATTTGGTCATACAATTCTCCAACTCCCGCCTCAAATACTGATTGGCAAAATTACTATCAATGGAAATATATTGCAAGTTATGTGCCTATAAAAGCTGGAGAAGGATATACCATGAAAGGAACTGGCGGAGCGGCTGATATTGGTGTATTGCAAAACTATGTTTTTGTCGGCAAACCGCATTCTGGTGTAATTCCAAACCTTAGTATAGCAACAGAGGATACTTATTTAATAGGTAACCCTTATCCGTCTGCACTTGACGCCGATGAATTTATATTAGATAATTTAAGCGTAGCTAATGGAGGAAGAAATACCATTGGCAATATTTTTAACGGAGCCCTCTATTTTTGGGATCATTTTACAAATACGGACAATCATTTGTTAGCTCAGTATACGGGGGGATATGCTACTTACAACTTAATTGGACAAGTTGAAGCTATAGCCGACCTTTCTTTGGGCATAAATAATAACGCTCATGGGTTGAAAGTGCCCGAACGCTATATTCCTGTTGGACAGGCATTTTTTATTGAGGGTTCAATAGATCCAGATTTGGCGGAAACTGTATCGGTTAATGGTGGACCTTTAGTTTTTAAAAATAGCCAGCGGGTATTTAAACGAGAGGGCGTTACAACAACAAATAGTGGTTCTGTATTTATGAAAGGCGTAAAAGCAAAAGGAACAACGACTGTTGATGAAGAATATGTTGACTCAAGACCAAAAATTAGGTTACAATTTGATTCGCCATTAGGCTATCAAAGAAAATTGTTGGTTGGGGTTGATAAGAGAACCACCAATAAATTTGATATTGGTTTTGACGCGCAGCTTAACGAAGACAATAAAGAAGATATGTTTTGGCAACTTGGCAAAGTGAAGTTGGTGATTCAAGGGGTCAATAATTTTAACGAAGACCAAGAATTGCCGTTGGGCCTTAAAATTTCGAAAGCCGGTTTGGCAAGCATTAAAATTGAAGACGTCAAAAATATAGATGAAAACACAACCTTGCATATAAAAGACAAATTAACAGGGTTAACGCACAATATTTCCCATAGGCCTTTTGAAATTGAGTTAGAGCCGGGAGAATATTTAGACAGGTTTGCGCTGGTTTTCAAAATGTATAAATTGGTGGCGGATGATGTTGACTCTGGGATATTGTTAGTGGAACCAATTATTGAAGACCATAATTATCACGTATTTATGAACAACGCCCTAGCCGAGTTGCAAATAAAAAACAATGGTACTGATGAAATAAAAAGCGTTGCCCTTTACAATAATTTAGGGCAAACTATGAAAATATGGCATACGGAACTTAACAGAAGAATTATTTCTTTGCCTGTAAAACTGGCTACAGGTGTTTATATGGTTCAAATAAATACCATAAATGGCACCATAAATAAAAGAATTATTATTGAATAGTTACATAGATTAGGTTTTTCGCTAAACTGATTGCTTAGCGAACCCAAGAATGGTTTTGATTAAAAATAAAAAATAGGGATTTTATTGAGAAATCACACTAAAAAAATGCAAAGAAAAATCTTGACATATTTATGTTGTTTGATGATGCTGTTTGCAGGTGTCTCTGTATTTGCAAAGAAAAAAGGGCCACCATCGCCGCCACTACAAAACCAACCTATACCGCCTGGCTTACCCATAACCGGTGACCTTTCTTACCTATTTATAGCTGGAGTTGCTTTTGGTGTTTATGCCATTAAGAAAAAATTTACGATTTACGATTGATGATTTACGATATGGGAATTATGATTTGCGATTTTTGAGCCTGCCGGCAGGTTTACGATTTAGGGGTGGTAATTTTGTATCCTTTCTGCATACTTGTTGATAGGCTAATTAGGGCTTGCTGAAAAAGTAAAATTCCCTTAAAAATATGGGGTTAAGCG
>JAVVEF010000201.1:0-2250 GCA_032251275.1 Lutibacter sp. | reverse complement strand
TAAAATAGTTTTCAGATATGCAAAAATTGATGCTGAAGAACGATTTATGCAAACTGATAAAGATTGGCTGTTAACCAAATTTAATGAAATCAATAAATATTCAGGTTATTATAAATTGAATTTTAAAACGTTGAAAGGTGAGCAACTTATTATGGAACCTTATAGTTATTCAAAACCTGTAAAAGCAAGAGAAAATGAAAATGTAATTTTTACGCGAGAATCATTTATAGAATTTCCAAATATACTTTATTCAGATTTAAATTTCAAAAAACCTGTTGTGATAAGCAATGCAAATCCGCAGCAAAGTGACTATAACTGGGGAACTGCCGAGTTGGTAAAATGGACATCATTAGACGGCATCGAACTAACCGGAATGCTGATTAAACCGGAAAATTTTGATCCTAATAAAAAATATCCGCTATTGGTTAATTTTTATGAAAAAAGTTCGGATGATTTGAATAATTATAGAAATCCTTCTTATGGGCGTTCTTCAATTAATTATAGCTTTTACGCAAGTCGTGGTTATGTGATTTTTAATCCTGATATACAGTATCGTATCGGTTACCCAGGTGAAAGTGCCTACAATTGTGTTATTCCCGGAGTCACTTCATTAATAGAAAAAGGATTTATAGACAAAGAGAATATAGGCGTGCAAGGACATAGTTGGGGAGGCTACCAAATTGCTTATTTGGTTACAAAAACTGATATTTTTAAGGCTGCGGAATCTGGCGCTCCTGTTCCAAATATGATCAGTGCTTATGGCGGAATTCGTTGGTGGACAGGCTTAAGCCGACAGTTTCAATACGAACATACGCAAAGCAGAATAGGAGGAACTCCTTGGGAATATCCTGCCCGTTATATAGAAAATTCACCAATTTTTACGGTTGATAAAATAAATACACCATTGCTCATCATGCACAATGATGCTGATGGTCATGTGCCTTGGTATCAAGGGATTGAATTTTTTACTGCCCTACGGAGGCTGGGAAAACCTTCCTGGTTTTTAAATTATAATGATGAACCGCACTGGCCTGTAAAATATCAAAATCGTAAAGATTTCAATATAAGAATGGCGCAGTTTTTTGATTACTATTTAAAAGGTGATTTAAAACCTATTTGGATGGATCGTGGTGTGCCTGCTATTGAAAAAGGAATCAATCAGGGCTTAGAACTAATTCAGGTTGAAACCAAGAATTAAAATTTTAAATTGTCAATTGAAACGGCTTTTCTTAAAAAAGCTTGTTCAAAAATTTTATGCGCAATAATTTATAATTTAATTACCCCAGTATATATAATGTTTATTTAACTATAAATATTTAGAATCATAAAAATTAAAAGCAATCACTAATATTGTTTAAATTTACTGCAATTTAGTTAAACAGAAGCGTTTGATCTTATGGCTTGGCTTATAAAAATAGCCATTTATGCAGGTAAATCTTTTATGATATTCAGAATGAAGTTCATAAGAAATCCTCAAAATTAGTCAATTACAACATAAATTAAAAACATATGGAATTAGTACAAAATGCATTAGAATTTGAGCAACGAAAAATGGTATTAAAATCAACCAATGAGCGTATTTTGGCTTCAAGAGAAGTTAAATCGTTAATTTTAGCTTTAAATGAAGTTTACAAGGAAACCAAAAATCCGGAATTAATGGATTTGATGAAAAGGCTGACCGTTATCAAACAAAAAATTGAAAAAAGATTGAAATTACGGTTAACAATTTAAAAAAAAATGAAAGCAGCATTCATTTTAATCAGTGCAATTAGCTTGTTTCTCGGAACATTATTAGCGTTAAATAACACAATATATATGAAACCAACCTCCTCAATTTATGATATTTCTATCAACGGTTTAACTGGTGAGAAAATTGATTTATCAACTTTTAAAGGAAAAAAAATATTGATTGTGAACACGGCATCTGAATGCGGATTTACAAAACAATTTGCCGATTTGCAGAAGTTGCATGAAAAATATCAGGATAAACTGGTGGTTATTGGCGTTCCGTGTAATCAGTTTGGCGGACAAGAACCCGGAAATGCACAAGAAATTCAATCGTTTTGTCAGGTAAATTATGGCGTTACTTTTTTAATGACCGAGAAAGTGGACGTAAAAGGTGAAACCCAGCATTCTTTATACCAATGGCTTACAAAAAAGGAATTGAATGGGGTTAAAAGCAGTTCGGTAAAATGGAATTTCCAAAAATATTTAATTGATGAGCAAGGAAATTTAATCAATTATTATTTT
>JAVVEF010000200.1:0-2343 GCA_032251275.1 Lutibacter sp. | reverse complement strand
ATAAAATTATTAATTGAAAAATTTGAATTATGATATTAATTGAGAAAAATCCTGTAAAAAGAAAAAGGATTAAATTGGGTACTATCTACATCAATACCCTAATTCCATATTTTAAATATAGAAACATCAACGGAAATTTAACAATTCCGAAAAAGTGTTGTATAGCCTTATAACAAAAGAGAAGCAGTTGTTCTAATAAAAAAACAGTTGTAATTATCTTTTAATTGTCGTCCCCACAACGGTAGTATAAAAAAGATATAATATTACAACTGCTTTTTGAAATTTCATTTCTTAAAAACAGCCGCGAAAATCTCGAAAAAAATTGTCGTCCCCACGAAATTTTTTTACTGCAAGCATCACGACTGTAAATTTTTTGATCCAATATTAAAAATTGGATAAAAAATTACTGAATATTTTTTAATGCGTAAATGTAAAATATATCATTTATAATTCCAATTATTTTTTGGTTTAATTTCACTATTTTATGGCTTAAATATTGATAAATTTTTTTAATTTTAAATGCTCTCATCAATAATAAAATGATAAAAAATCGTTTCAGATTTACACTGACTGTCACCGAAGCCGACCTTGATGCGCTAAATCATGTAAACAATGTAACTTACCTGCATTGGGTTCAAAATGTGGCTGAAAAACATTGGAGTGCGATTGGTAATACCAACATTGACAATAAGTATGTTTGGGTCGTCATTAGACATGAAATAGATTATTTTTTACCAGCAATGTTGCATGATAAAATTACAATAAACACTTATATTGGAGATTCATATGGCGTTAAGTCTGAGCGTTTTGTAGAAATTAAAAAGGCGGATAAATTATTGGTCAAAGCCAAAACAATTTGGTGTTTGCTGGATCAAAACACCATGAAACCAGTTAAAGTTCCTTCTGAAATAATGACCATTCTTCTGTCAAAAAAAGGCATAAATTAGGCATATTCAAGCTATTATTATGGTTTGTTTTTTTCTTCAATCCATTTCGACATATATTTTGTGCTTTGTAAGGTGTGATGTATTAATAAAGATCCAATAAAATTTTTTAACCGATGTTCCTCCAAATTTTTTTGAATAGCTATAATTTTATTCAGCAGTTTTCTTGCGTATTTTTCTTTTGAAAAACATGAATTAATGATTTCAACGCCATTTTGTTGTGCATTTTTCCAAAGATTTTCATTTGTATATAATTCAACCGATTTTAAGGCAAATTCTTTTGGAACGTCTGCAATAAAGCCGTTCCAGGGCAATTCATCGTGCATTGCCTCGGCGCCAATGTTTGTAGTTACGCTTGGTGTTCCAAATTTCATGGCATCGATGAGTTTTCCTTTTAAGCCCGCCCCAAACCGAAGCGGTGCTAAACAAACTCGAGTATTTGTGAAAACAACTTCAACGTTTTCTTCCCATCCCTTTATATAAAATCCTTCTTTTTCATTATTTAATTGTTGCCCTTTTTCTGTTGCATAAGCGCCATAAATGTGCAATTCGGCGTCCGGTAATTTTTCTCGGATTAAAGGCCAAATATCAGTTTTTAAATATTGAACGGAATTCCAATTGGGTTCGTGTTTAAAATTCCCTATGGTTATAAAATGATTTCTATTTTTGAAAGTAGGGTAGGAGTGAATTGTTTTAAAATTTATCTTGTTCAATAAAAAAGGTACATAATAAAACAACGATTTATCAATTTTAAAGGTCTTTTTTAGTAACTTCATTTCATATTTTGAAATGACAAGCGTTAAATCACAGCGATAAATACTGGCAATTTCACGTTTTGCCAAATCACTTGTTAAGTGTTTTAAAGTAACTTTTTCTTTATTTTTATAGGCAACTTGCCTGGCATTTCTTAAAAAATGCAAATCTTCCGTATCTAAAATTCTGATGGCTTCAGGACAGTTTTCGGCAATTCGCCAACCAAATTGCTCTTCTGTCAAAAATCGGTCAAACAAAACAAAGTCAGGATTTATGTTCTTTACCAATAAATTAAAACTAGCATCATTAAGTAAAATATCGAATGTTTGGATATTCAGCGTTTCTAAATCAAATGATTTATTTGATTTAGAGGCAGCACAAATAAAAGTTACGGTAAAACCATTTTCTTGAAACAAATCAATCAGTTGAAGCATTCGGCTTCCGGCAGCTGTTGAATTGGGTTCAGGCCAAACAAATCCAATAATTAAAAAGTTTTTCATATTGCTTCAAAAATAGTAATTTTATCGAAGTCTGTTTTACAAAACAAACATAAAAAAAGCCTGAATTTCATTTTCAGGCTTTTTATTTTTTTAATAAATGAAAATTAAGATATCCAGCGTTCTTTGGTTGCTTTTCTTGATAGAAA
>JAVVEF010000199.1:0-2400 GCA_032251275.1 Lutibacter sp. | reverse complement strand
ATAAAACAAGCGAACGTTCGCTAAATTTTAATAATGAACTAATTTTTATTATTTCGCTAAAAAACATACCTTTGTTTTATGAATATCGAAGAAGAATACATCCGTTTAATCTTTGGATTGAAATTGAAGCAAATCAGAACAGAGAAAAATCTGTCCTTATTTGGACTTTCCAAACTCACAAACATCTCAAAATCGTACTTAAACGAAATTGAAAAAGGCAAAAAATATCCCAAAACGGATAAAATTGCGCTATTGTCGCAAGTGTTAGATGTGCCGTACGACAATATGGTTTCCT
Organism: Lutibacter sp.; assembly: GCA_032251275.1. Lineage (GTDB taxonomy): Bacteria > Bacteroidota > Bacteroidia > Flavobacteriales > Flavobacteriaceae > Lutibacter. Next base: position 2,105 of record JAVVEF010000199.1, on the reverse strand, counting down.
TAAAACTCGACAAAAACCTGGCGCCGCTTGGTGAAATATTGAAATCAAAAATATTAAAAGAAATTCCGTTGGATTTATTTGGTATTCAGGAAGCCGACTTGATCGACATTATTTCAAATGCGCCGGCCAAGGTAAATGCGTTTATAAGCACCTTAATTAAAATCGCCCAAAACTACAATCTTTCGCGTGAAAGTTTCTTTTTGGCGGCCTTGCGGTCTTATCAGGAAGCGCATAACAATTATTTTGAAGACATTGAATTAAGTGTCGAAAAATTTGCAAAAGCCTATCAGATTAATTTGGAGGAAAAAATAAAATCGAGCGATTTGGAAGAGATTTTAGTGGAAGAGTTTGATTATAAAATAATCAATAACGGACTTGCTTCTTACACAAATTTAACGGAATTGAGATGTGTGTTCATCCCAAAAACAAATACTTTATTGCTAAGCGACACCATTGATGAATCGCAAAAAACCTTTATTTTCGCAAAAGAACTCGCCTACAATTTCTTGAATTTAAAGGAAAGGCTTTATACTTTTTCGTGGATTAAATTTGAAACTTTCGATCAGGTTTTAAATAATTTTATGGCATCGTATTTTGCCGGCGCGCTCATCATTCCAAAAAAAGCGATTGAAAATCAGCTAAAAACATTTTTTGAGCAAGAAAAATGGGATGGCGATAATTTCAACAAAATGATTGCCCAATTCACCGATTCCCCGGAAACCTATTACCAGCGATTGACAAACATTTTGCCGAAAGTATTTCATTTTAAAAATTTATTCTTTTTACGTTTCACCAATAAAAATGGCGAAAACAGGTACAAACTTTCGAAAGAACTTCACATCACCCAACAACAGCCGCCAACCGCTAATGAAACTCATGAGCGTTATTGCAGAAGATGGGTTTCTATTGATCTTTTGAACAGGGTTGGCAAAAATGAAATTATTTCCGATGTACAAATTTCCAATTATCCCAATAATGAGTTAAGTTATCTGGTAATTTCAAGCGCCACCAAAGATCCTTTTAAAGAAAATCACAATCGCAGCATCAGCATTGGTTTGCTTATTTCACCCTTGTTAACAAGTAAAATTAACTTTATAAACGATACCAACATTAAATCAAAAAAAGTGGGCGTTACCTGTGAACGCTGTCCAATAACCGATTGTGAAGTAAGGGTTTGCGAACCAATCGAACTACAAAAAATCGCAAAAAACGAAGAAATTGCTAAAACGGTTCAACAACTTCTGACTGATTATTCCTAAAACAGCATCGGAACTTCAATAAAAAGCAATTCTGAAGCCTTTCCGGCTTTTATGTTTACATTTTTGGTATCAGAAATTCCAATAGCATCTTTATTTCCTAAAATTTCATTGTCGATGTTGATTTCACCGTCCACAACCATCACATACAATCCGTGATTTTCGGATTTTAGTGTGTAGCTAAACGCTGAATTTTCATCCAAATCAATTCTTGAAATCAGTGCATCCTGGTGGATTTTCAAAGAATTTTCGACCTCGTCATCCATAGAAGAAACCAAAATTTGAAGCTTGTTTTTTCTTTCGGAAGGTTCAAATTTTCGTTGGTCATACCTCGGCTCCACATCATTTTTATCAGGGAAAATCCAAATTTGAAACAATTGTATTTCTTCGCTTGACGAATTGTTCATTTCAGAATGCTGCAAACCGCTTCCTGCCGACATCACTTGCACTTCTCCCGTTTCAATGGCAATCCATTTATTTCCCATAGAATCCTTATGTTTCAAAGATCCTTTTAAAGGAATGGTAATTATTTCCATATTGTCGTGCGGATGCGTTCCAAACCCCATTCCGCCTTGAATTGTGTCGTTGTTCAACACGCGTAACGCACCAAAATTTACTTTTTCGGGATCATAATAATTTGCAAAACTAAAAGAATAATTTGCATCCAGCCAACCGTAATTAGCTTTCCCTCTATCTGCTGCTTTATAAATTAATTTTTTCATCTGTTTAAATTTTATTATTTGCGGTAACAGCTGCTGTTCGCCATTAATCATTCCTTCGTGTATCAAAATTTTTTATGCTCGTTTCATTTTATCTGATTTTATCTAAAATTTCATTCAATATTTTTGC
>JAVVEF010000198.1:0-2572 GCA_032251275.1 Lutibacter sp. | reverse complement strand
AATCAATTGCGTTAAGGATTGAAATGGAAATCCTTTTTATGGGTTTTTCACCCATAAAAAGATTGTAATAAAAGCCTGACCGCCTTTTCGGCGGGAACGCCCAAACATTACTTATATTCATTTTGTTTAACATTTGGCTATTTTGATTATATATTCTCTAAAGTACTTACCACCATTTCAAGCATTTCTTCGGTAAAATCCAAATGGGTAACCATGCGCAATTTACCTTGTCCCATAGATATTAATGAAATTCCCGCTTTTTTCAATCGGTTTACAAAATCATCTTCATTGATGGAATCGATGACGTTAAAAATAACAATATTGGTTTCAATAGGTTCTACATATTTAACCAATTTACAATTTTGAAGCGCCACGCCAATTATTTTTGCACGTGTATGATCTATCGCCAAACGGTCTATATGATTGTCGAGCGCATAAATCCCCGCAGCAGCCAAATATCCAGCCTGACGCATAGCGCCACCAAACAATTTGCGGATTCTCAACGCTTTTTCAATATGTAATTTAGATCCCAATAAAACGGATCCAACCGGTGCGCCCAAACCTTTGGACAAGCAAACGGATATGGTATCGAATATTTCACCGTATTGTTTAGGCGTTTCATTTTTTGCCACCAACGCGTTAAATATGCGAGCGCCATCCATATGAAAAGCCAAATTATGATCCACACAAATTTGTTTAATTTTCAATAATTCTTCATAATCCCAGTAAGCGCCGCCTCCTTTATTGGTGGTGTTTTCCACAACAACCAGACTTGCACAGGGCACGTGAATGTCGGCCCTGCCAGAAACTGCTTCAAACAATTGTTTCGCCGTAAACATTCCCCTTTCTCCATCAATTAAATGCGACGTTACACCCGAGTTAAACGCCGCGCCTCCACCTTCAAAGTTGTACACGTGCGCCCATTTATCGCAAAACATTCTGTCGCCGGGTTGCGTGTGAAGTTTAATGGCGGTTTGGTTTGCCATAGTGCCCGAAGGAAAAAACAAAGCGGCTTCCATACCAAACATTTTCGCAATTTTAGTTTGCAGGTTATTAACAGTTGGGTCGGTTTTAAAAACATCGTCACCAACTTCAGCCTCCATCATGGCCTTTAGCATTCCTTTGGTGGGCTTGGTTACGGTGTCGCTAATTAAATTTATTTGCATAATGTATGTTTGAGATTTATTATTTAATTTTTTAATTAAATCCATAATTTCTGTAATTGCAGAAGTAAAAAGATTTTAACCAAAAATACCATAATTAGTTTGATTGAAATATAACCAATCAAATTTATTTGCAAAGTTTAAAAATGAAAAGGTATTTTTGTAGTTCTAAATAAAATAATGATCACAAACGAACAACTCAATAAATTACAGGAGCGCATTGGCAGGTTAAAAACCTATCTTGAAATCGACAAAAAAACCATTGAAATTTCAAACGAGGAAGAATTAACCGCAAATCCGTCTTTTTGGAACAACCCGAAAGAGGCTGAAATTGTGATGAAAAACCTACGATTTAAGAAAAAATGGGTGGACGATTTTAATGTCATCTTAACAAATTTTGATGAATTGCCTGTGTTGCTCGATTTTTATGCCGAAGGCGAAGTTACTGACAAGGAAGTTGAGCAGCAATATAACACTACGATTTCTTTGCTGGAAGATCTGGAATTTAAAAATATGCTGTCCGATGAAGGCGATAATTTAAGTGCCGTACTGCAAATTACCGCAGGCGCGGGCGGTACGGAAAGTTGTGATTGGGCACAAATGCTGATGCGTATGTATTTGATGTGGGCAGAAAGCAAAAAATACAAAGTAAAAGAACTCAATTTTCAGGAAGGTGATGTTGCCGGCATTAAAACGGTGACGCTGGAAATTGAAGGCGAATTTGCTTTTGGCTATTTAAAAGGCGAAAATGGCGTACACAGATTGGTAAGAATTTCTCCCTTCGACAGCAATGCAAAACGCCATACATCATTTGCCTCGGTTTATGTTTATCCGCTTGTTGATGACACTATTGATATTGACATAAACCCTGCAGATATTGAAATAATAACCGCACGCTCTAGCGGTGCGGGCGGCCAAAATGTGAATAAAGTGGAAACCAAGGTACAACTTACCCACAAGCCAACCGGCATACAATTATCCTGTTCTGAAACACGCTCGCAACATGAAAACAGGGAACGCGCTTTGCAAATGTTGAAATCGCAACTGTATGAAATTGAGCTGAAGAAACAACAGGAAGCAAGAAGCGATATTGAAGCAGGAAAAATGAAAATTGAATTTGGCTCGCAAATAAGAAATTATGTGTTACACCCCTATAAATTGGTGAAAGATGTGCGAACAGGCTATGAAACAGGCAATGCTGAAGCTGTTTTGAACGGTAATTTAGACGATTTTATCAAAGCCTATTTAATGCAACAAGGACAAAGAGACAACAAAAATGAACTATAAAATTGATACCGTTATTTTCGATTTGGGCGGCGTGCTTGTAGATTGGATACAACCAAAGGGGCGCCGCTGAAAAGATATTCGATGAGATGAATAATGATTTTGGATGGAAGAACCTGCCTTTT
>JAVVEF010000197.1:0-2580 GCA_032251275.1 Lutibacter sp. | reverse complement strand
GTTCAGCCACCTGATTTTTTATTTCGGCAATTGCAGCGTGTTTTTCAGACTCAATCGTTGCTTTTGCCTGATCAATAACTTTGGTGGCTTGCGCATGCGCTTCACTTTTGGCTTCTGAAATAATGCCGTCTTTCATTTCACGCGCTTCTTTTAACATGGCGTCTCGTTCAATGCGTGCTTCCTTTAAAATACGTTCATTATCCGCAGTCAAATTTTGCATTTCCTTGCGTGCATTTTCAGCAGATTCCAAAGCTTTTAAAATACCTTCTTCTCTGTCGTTTACGGCATTTAAAATTGGTTTCCAGGCGAATTTTTTTAACAAAAGCACCAAAGCAACAAATAAAATTAATTGCCAGAAAAACAACCCTAAAGAAAACTGTTCTATTAACTTATCCATGGTATATTTTTAATATTTTTTGTGTCTAATTACTGTTTTAAACATTGGCCGCAACCAACCGTTGCGGCTAATTGTTTTTTTTATGCTGCAAATAAAGCAGCAAATCCAATACCTTCAATAAGCGCCGCTGCAATTAGCATTGCTGTTTGAATTTTCCCGGAAGCTTCTGGCTGACGAGCAATAGCGTCCATTGCTGAACCACCAATTCTACCGATACCTAAACCAGCACCGATTACGATTAAACCTGCTCCTACAATAGTTGGAATTTCCATAATATATAAATTAATTTAATTAAACATTCAATTTTTAATGATGATCATCATGTTCTTCCACAGCGGAACCGAAGTAAAGCGCAGATAACATGGTGAAAATATAAGCTTGCAGCGCTGCCACCAACAATTCAAGCAATGAAAGGGCAAACGCCAATCCAAATGACAACGGACTGCCAATCCAGTTTTTGAAAATAAACATCAAACCAATAATACTCATCAACACAATATGTCCTGCAGTAATGTTTGCATATAAACGTATCATTAATGAAAATGGTTTGATCACCGTTCCTAGCAATTCAATAGGCGCCAATATGATTTTCATTGGCCACGGCACACCCGGCATCCAAAAAATATGTTTCCAGTAATTTTTGTTTCCTGAAAATGTGGTGATAAAATAGGTTATTAAGGCCAAAGCCAATGTTACGGCAATATTGTTGGTCACATTTACCCCAAGCGGCGTTAAACCCAATAGGTTAATAATCCAAATGAAGAAAAATACGGTTAACAAATAACTCATATATTTTCTGTAATGTTTTTCGCCAATATTTGGAATTGCGATGTCGTTTCTGATAAATAAAATAAGCGGTTCAAATATGCGGCCGATACCTTTAGGCATCGGATTATTTTTATAGGAATTGGCCATTCTGCTAAATATTAAAAGCATAAACAAACCTACAAGAATAATGAATACTACGTTTTTGGTGATTGAAAAATCCAATGGTTTTTCGTTTGTTGCGTGGTGTTCTTCATCATATTCTATGGTACCGTCAGCATCAGTTTTATAAATTTTATTATGATACACTTTATAATATTGTCCATCTACCTCGGCAACAGTCTCTCCGTGGTGAAATTTTGAAGATGAAAACACTTTTAAACCGTTATCGATTAAAATTACAGGCAACGGAAAACCAATGTATTTGTGTTCACCTGCATCGGTTGTATAGGAATATAAGGTAAAATCGTAAGAATCCAACAAATGGTGGTTGATATATTCCTTGATTTCTGTTTTTAGATTATATGCGGGAGATTCTTGTTCAGCAGAACTTATTTGGTCTGTGTTGTTGGTTGCGCCTACAGAAATTGTAATTGCAAAGAACAGGAATGTAAGTGTTTTTAACAGGTTAATTTTATACATATACATTATTAATAGTGGTGCCCAAAAATATTTTGCAAATGTACATTTTTATATTAAAAACCTAAAACTATTTTTCCAAGTTTTTTTGGAAGGATTATTTATTAATATTTAACCTATTACATCTTGTAGTTCAGCAGTTTTATCAAGTAAAAAGTTTCAACAATTAAACATAAAAGATAAGGAACTAAAAAGGCTGTTGCTTCTTGCGGACTTACGGTTCCGTTTTCTTTAAATATTGGGTTGAAAAAAATAAAATAAACCCCGAATTTAACGAAGCTTCCGCCCATAAAAACGAAGCCCAGTAAATCGAGGTATTTTTTTTTCAGTTTTACCAAAATGAAAAAAATCAGCAATGCCAAAATATAGTTTGTGATATAGCTTGGAATCAGCAGGTTTTCAAACAGTGAAATGTTTAAATAATATAAAATAAGACTATGAATGCCAAAAACAACACAAAGGGAAATCAATAATTTTATACCGAAAACCGAGATTTGCTTAATCATTTTTTTCATTGATGTTTTTTAGCTGGGCCAAAACGCTCCAAATAGAAATTATAAGCGCCAATAAGACCAAAACAATAGTGAAGTATTTTTTTTCAGTCATAAAATAAGCGTCAAGTTTTTTTCCAAAATAGGCGCCCAAATAAATGGTAATGCCCATTTGAAAAGCAATACTTGTTAGCTGAAGGTATTTATTAAGCTGTTTTTTCTTGTCTGGATTCGTCATTTTGTAGCTCCATCACGGATCCTTTCATTATACAGGTTGCGTTAAATTCG
>JAVVEF010000196.1:0-2656 GCA_032251275.1 Lutibacter sp. | reverse complement strand
TACCATGCGCGACTATTTTAGGTTTACCGGCGGTTTGCGGAGTGGCATGGGCGGCAGTGGCACCAGTTTTAACGTGTTATCGGGCGGATTGGGTTTTTTAACTTCCCAAAATAACCGGGCACAGGAAATTACTTCAAAGTTTGGTGCGTTAAATTTCAGTATGGCGCCTAAAAAAACAATCGATTTTAATGGTTTTGCCATTGTGAACGATTCAAAAACAGCTATGTTCACGCAGTCAAATACCGTTTTTAATAAATTAAATATCACTGACATAAGCGAAACAATAGCCACGCAAGGCAGTAAATTAGGGATGTTAAAATTTAGTACCACCTACAAGCCAAGCAAAGATGTGCACATCAGTTATGATATTTTCGGAAAACTGTCCGAACAAACAGAAATGCTCGAAGTCACTTCAACGCGACGTAGTGCCGATGCTTACAAAGAAGAAAAACCGGCAACTTTAAACCAAAATTTCAACCTGTATTACACCATCGACGAAAAAAATATTTTCGCGGTAGAATTGCAGCACCTTTATGAAAAGGACAAACCTTTGTACAATTCTTTGGCAACCTCGCAGCCGTTTGAAATAATTCCTTCCAACAATGCCGAAGCCATTATCGATTTAATTCAGTATAAAAAATCAAACACCAACAAACTGGACGCGAAGTTGGACTATTATTATTTGTTAACGCCAAAAAGCAATATCAACATTACGCTGGGAAGTACGTTGAGCGACCAAAATTTAACATCACGAATTTCCCAAAATTTAAGTGATGGCAGCGTGATTAATTTTAATGATGAGCAACTGAAAAATGAAGTGAATTACAATTTTTTCGATTTGTTTTTAGGGCTTCATTACAAAGTGGTTTCAGGAAAATTCACGTTCAATCCGGGCGTAAGTTTGCACCAATACATCACAAAAGACAACCAATTAGGCACCGAAATTAGCGAAAATCAAACAAAGTTATTGCCGGATGTTTATGCGAGTTTACAATTAAAATCGTCGGAAAGTCTGCGCTTCAATTATTCAATTTCCACCCAGTTTTCCGACATCAATAAAATTGCGGAAGGCTTTATGTTGTCCAATTACAATTCTTTAATACGCGGAAACAGATTGCTTGAAAATGCGTTGTATCACCGGTATTCCTTAAATTATTTTAGTTTCAGTATGTTTTTATTCACCAATTTAAATGCGTCAGTGAACTACAATAAAAAAGTAAACGGCGTAAAAAACAGTACGGAATTGATTGGTGTAGACCGAATTTCCTATCCGATAAATTCAAATTTGGCCGATGAAACATTTTCTGCAAATGTAAGATATGGCAAAACATACAGCCGATTTAAAACGAATTTCAGGGCAAATTTCTCGAATTCAACTTTTAATAATACGGTTAATAACGAAGAAATTAAGTCGAAATCGCTTTCCCACAGTTACCAGACAAGCGTGGCCAGTAAATTTAAAAATGCGCCAAATTTTGAGGTGGGTTACGAAAAATCGTTTTCCGAATATTCAAATACGGGAAGCACCACCGACAGGCCGTTCGCAAATATGGAAATCGGGTTTTTGAAAAACTTCATTTTAACGGCCGATTATAGTTATTACAACTATAAAAATGATGAAAATACAGTGAAAAACACCTATTCATTTGTGAACGCAAACCTGTATTATCAGCAAAAAGACAGCAAATGGGAATTTAAAATTTCGGCGAACAATTTAACCAACAACACGTCGATGAACACCGACAGTTACAATGAGATTTCAGACAGCAGTACAACTTCCTTGTACTTTATTCAGCCAAGATTGTACCTGTTTTCAGTGAAATATAATTTGTAGGGCGTTCCCCTGAGGGTCGCGCTTTCCGTTCCAATCTTTTTGGCAAGGAAAAATCGCCAAAAAGGATTCGTTTACCCTGAGCGGAGCCGAAGGGCAATCGTTAACGCAAATTGAATTACGATTTAAGATTTACGATTTAAGGTTTTTTTTCTTATCCCCAGCTCTTTCCGAAGGAAAGGGAGTTTAACTGAGCCAATAAAAGAAGATATTTATTATCTTATGCAACTTAACTTTAAACTTTCACCTTTGAGCTTTAAACTTAAAACATTCAGCTTTTTAATTCCCTATTTGAGGGGCTAGGGGGCCTTTAAAGATTTAAAACGCCATTTTCACCGGCGGCAAAATCATTCCATAAATAATCGTCGGCTTCTTCGTCGTTAACGAAATTTCCGTCAACGGCATATCTAAATTCATACGATTGACCTTTTTTCAAATCCACAGTTCCTTTAAAAGTTCCGTTTTTTAATTTTTTTAATGGAGCCACTTTGCTGTCCCAATTGTTAAAGTCACCAATCACAGAAACTTTGTCCGCGTCTTTTGCGGCAAGGCTGAATGTTACTTTGCAAATGGATTTGTTTTTTAAGAACTGTTTTTTAAGTGCCATAATTCATAGTTTATATTTTATGTAAAAATAACAAACAATTTCATTTAATCCTTAAAAGTCATAAATTGTAACAAAGAATTGTCTTTTTGTTAATTATGAATTTATATACTGAAGAGATTCTAAAATTTTATCAGCAAAAATTTCAAAAATAATAATTCAAAAAACGACTTTAAAATGCCATCAAAATTCAACTAAAATGCTTAAATTAGTATATTAAA
>JAVVEF010000195.1:0-2658 GCA_032251275.1 Lutibacter sp. | reverse complement strand
TAATTCTTAATTAAAAAAGACGCACCAACTCCCCTGTGTAAGGGGAGTAATTCAACCGTGTTTTAATCAGTTAAATTCCTCGAGGCTCGCCTCGAGGTAATTCATTTAATTAAATCTCAACTAAAATTCGATACACCAGTGATATAAAATTATAATGATTTTAGCGTTATACCGGACAATGTAAATTCCCCCCGTCCCTTCACTATCAGGGTTCAATAAATCCATATATTACACAATATAAACACTTTATAAGACCCTATGCCGGTCAATATATTTTTATGATCCTGAGGAAATTATGTTGAGGGGATTTAAAAAACACACGAACATATATGGGGGTTATTCCTTGTATTGATGTTTAATAAATAGTAATAGATATAATTAAATAATAGTAATAATATATCTATATAATTGTAGTTTATGTAATTATATAATAAATAGAAGATTACAGTTGTACAATAAAGTCGTGCAAAAATATTTATCCAACAACCAAAATTCTCTTGATTTGGTTTTTTAAAAAAAAATCGTACTTTTGCGCCACTTATGAAAAACGGTATTTGTATTATTTCAGTTACCCAAATTTGATTTACAATCATTAAATCAAAATAAATCATTAATTTATTTAATCACGTTTATTTGATACAATTTATTTAAAAATTGTATCAAGATAATTTTTTAATTTATGAAAAAAGTATTTAATTTATTCGATTTAAAACAAAAAATTGAATACAAAACAGAGATTCTGTCAGGATTAATTGTTGCAATTGCACTGGTTCCGGAAGCGATTGCTTTTGCAATGCTAGCTGGTTTTTCGCCATTAACCGGATTGTATGCCTCATTTGTATTGGGCTTAGTTACTGCTGTTTTAGGCGGGAGACCAGGAATGGTATCAGGGGCAACAGGGGCTATTGCTGTTATATTCCTCGCTTTAATTGTTCAACTTCGTATCGCCAATCCTAATATTACCTCAGAAGAAGTTTTACAATATGTTTTTGCCACTGTAATTTTTGCCGGATCTTTACAAATTTTAGTGGGCGTTCTGCGTTTGGGTAAATTTATAAGGTTGGTTCCGCATCCCGTAATGTTTGGATTCGTTAATGGTTTGGCCATCATTATTTTTATGTCACAGTTCCCAAATTTCTATCAAAAGGGAACCAGCAATTTATTGGAAAGCACGCAGTTTTTTACCATGTTGGGCTTTGTGCTTTTAACGATGGTTATTATTTGGGGATTGCCAAAAATTACCAAAGCCGTTCCTTCATCATTAATAGCTATTTTGGTGGTTGCAGGGATTGTTATAGGTTTTAACATTGATACAACAACTGTGGCCGACACCCTAAATGCCGGAGAATCCATAAAAGGAGGTTTTCCGCCATTTACCCTGCCGAATATTAGTTTTACTTGGGAAAATATAAAATTAATTTTTCCTTATGCGGTGATTATGGCCGGCGTTGGTTTGATTGAAAGTTTGTTATCCTTAAACTTAATTGACGAAATTACCGAAACCCGTGGAAGAAGTAACAGAGAATGCATAGCGCAAGGTGCCGGAAATATTGCATCCGGATTTTTCTCAGGAATGGGTGGCTGTGCGATGTTAGGCCAAAGTTTAATTAACATTTCAGCCGGAGCAAGAGCGCGTTTATCTGCAATTGTAGCCTCAATTGTTTTGCTGTTATTTATCATGTTTGGTTCAAGCTTAATTGAGCAATTGCCTATGGCAGCTTTGGTTGGGCTGATGTTTATGGTGGCCATAGGAACTTTTGAATGGGCAAGTTTAAAAACCTTTAAAAAAATGCCTAAAGTTGATGTTATAGTGATGGTTATGGTTACCTTAATCACAGTGATCACGCATAATTTGGCTGTTGCTGTTTTAATTGGCGTTGTATTGTCTGCGCTGGCTTATTCTTGGGAAAATGCCATAAGAATTCGTGCCAGAAAACATATTGATGAATCGGGCGTAAAACATTACGAAATTTACGGACCGCTATTTTTTGGTTCCGTAACTGCTTTTGCTGAAAAATTTGACGTTTTGAACGATCCTGACGAAGTGATTATCGATTTTTGGGAAAGCAGGGTTGCTGATATGTCGGCGATTGAAGCGTTAAATGTACTTACGCATCGCTACCACAAAATTGGTAAAAAAGTGCATTTGCGCCACTTGAGCAAAGATTGTATTTTACTGTTAAAAAATGCCGAAGCCATTATTGACGTGAATATTATGGAAGATCCAACATACAAACTTCCGCTTGATACGATTTAAAATTCTATTGGTTTTAGGAAATAGAAAAAAAGGTTTTTTTTAATTTTTCTAATTTGATGCGAAAAAAAAGCTTTTACAGTAGTGTAACGGCTTTTTTGTTTTCATTCTTTTTTTTATGGTTTTAGCCAAATCCGATTTGAAGATAATAAAAGACCGTTGCACGGTAAATTTCGCTAAAAATGGGGTAAATCGACACAAAAAATTGATTCAACTATTTGTATATCAATAATCTATATTGTATTTTAGTCTAATGGAAAAAGCAATTCACCTTACTTTAGCGGACAGTATTTGTGATTTACGTTCACGAAAAATTAAAACAGTATTTTTTGACCAAATCAACACACTTTTAGACTGGAAAAAATAAGTGCCCTAATAGACAATTATTATATAAAGGGGAAAAG
>JAVVEF010000194.1:0-2737 GCA_032251275.1 Lutibacter sp. | reverse complement strand
GAAGCCGCTTTTTCATATTCGCCATTCCTAAAATACTGTGACGCCAATTGCGGTTCCTGCGCATAAATTTGCAGGAAAAAACAACAGAAAAATAGCATTAAAGTGTTGCGCATGAGGTGCTTTTTACATTTTTCAAAGATAACCAAACAAGTGTTAAAGTTTTAATAAATAAAGGGGTTTTCTGAATTGCGCTGTTACAATTTTGCGTGTAAAAAGTCTTTTTAGAAAGAACCATTTAAATCTTAGGTTATGAAAGCATTGGTAGAAAATTACGAAACAAAAAGAAATAGCGCATTGGATTTTATGAAAAACGGACAATTGAATGCTTATTTTGAAGCATTGATTGAAATGAACAATTACAAAAAATTAATGTACACCGTTTGCGCTAATTAATGAATTCAAATCCGCAATACGGTACCAATGCCTCCGGAATTTTAATTCCTTCTGGCGTTTGGCAATTTTCCAATAAGCCGGCCAAAACGCGCGGTAACGCTAACGAACTTCCGTTGAGTGTATGCGCCAGTTCGGTTTTTCCTTCTTTGTTTTTAAACCGAAGTTTCAGTCGGTTTGCCTGAAATGTTTCGAAATTTGAAACAGAACTAATCTCCAACCAACGATCCTGTGCTGTTGAAAATACTTCAAAATCGTAGGTTAACGCTGAGGTAAATCCCATATCTCCGCCACACAAACGCAATATTCGGTAAGGCAATTTCAATTCCTGTAAAATTCCTTTTACGTGATTTACCATTAATTCTAAAGCTGCATAAGAATTTGTCGGATGTTCAATCCGCACAATTTCTACTTTATCAAATTGATGCAAACGGTTCAACCCTCGAACATGCGCACCGTATGAACCGGCTTCTCTTCTGAAACAAGGCGTATAAGCTGTTTTTAGGATGGGGAATTCCTCTTCTTTTAAAATAACATCCCTGTAAATATTGGTGACAGGAACTTCCGCGGTCGGAATTAAATATAAATTATCGGTAGCGTCGTGATACATTTGCCCTTCTTTATCGGGTAATTGTCCGGTTCCAAATCCCGATGCTTCATTCACCAAATGCGGTACCTGAACTTCATCATAACCGGCAGCGGTATTTTTATCCAAAAAATAGTTGATCAATGCGCGTTGCAATTTTGCGCCTTTTCCTTTGTAAACCGGAAATCCGGCCCCGGCAATTTTATTGCCCAATTCAAAATCAATAATGTCGTATTTTTTTGCCAATTCCCAATGCGGTATTGCGCCTTCGTGCAATTTAGGAATTTCACCTTCCTGAAAAATGTTTAGGTTGTCTTCTGCACAAGTTCCTTCGGGTACAATTTCATTGGGGATATTAGGAATTAAGTACAATAATTCCTGTAATTCAGTCGCTTTTTGCTGAAGATTTTCGGTTAATGCTTTTGATTTATCTTTTAACTGAATAGTTTTTTGCTTTAAAATAGCGGCTTTTTGCGTTTCGCCCTGTTTAAACAAGTCGCCAATATCTTTGGAAAGTTTATTGGATTCGGCCAAAATAGCGTCCAGTTCTGTTTGAATTGCCCTTCTTTCTTCATCGGCCAAAATGGTTTTATCTACCATTTCAGCAGCATTTTTAAAATTTCTTTTTGCCAGACCTTTTAAAACAGTTTCCCTGTTTTCTCTAATAAACGCTACTTGTAACATGGGTTTTATCCTTTAATTAAAAGGCAAATTTAACAAATTGCAGTTAAAGGATGTTAATTACTTTCATCTGTTTTAATTTTATTTTTTTGCGGTAACAGATGCTGTTCGCCATAAATCATTCCTTCGTATGCTAAAAATTTATCTTGCTCGTTTCATCTGTTTTTAAAGAAACTGTTTCATTTATTGTTGAAATGATTTGCGGAACTTCATCAATCTTGAAATTGAAGTTTATTTTAAAGGATTTTTTGGTAGATTTTGAGATGTTGAATTCACCTTTTTTAATGGGGTAATAGCCAGTTTCACCTTTGCAGTAGCACAAACGCCCAAAGTGTAATTTTGCATCTTTCAGGGTTTTATCGGTGAATTTTTTTGGGGAAATAACGGAATCAAATTCGGCAAAAACGATTTCCGTATAATGGCTGTCTTGGGTATTTGGAATGGTTTTTCTGTTGTATATAAATTTAAAAACCGTTTTATTTCCTTCAGAAATTACGGGATATAAATTGCCGAATTCGTCTTTTTTAAATTCCAATGATGTGTTTGGCAGAAATTCAATAGTGCATTCGCCATTTTCCGGGCAATTTATGGTATCCACTAAAATGGCTTCATTTACAACAAAAGTAGATTTACAAGAAACAATAACTAAAAACAGTAATGGGAGTAGATTTTTCATCTGTGTAATTTAAGGTTTTTAAAGCTCAAACAGCGTACCGTTTATAATTTCCAATGATTTTTGTCTATCATTCTCCAATTGTTTTTTCAGGTCGTCAACAGAATCAAATTTTTGTTCCTCCCGTAAAAATTTCAACACGTCAATTTGAATGTTTTTGCCGTATAAATTTTTGTTGAAGTTGAAAAAATGAATTTCAATGGTTTGTGTTTTTCCTTTTACCGTTGGGTTATACCCGATATTCATCATCCCATAAACGATTTCATTTTCCAGTTCTGATTTAACGATGTAAGACCCTGTTTTCGGCAATAATTTATAGGTTTCTTTTATTGACAGATTCGCGGTTGGATAGCCAATTTTCTCGCCTAAATTTTTACCTTTCACCACTTCGCCGGTCAGCATAAAAT
>JAVVEF010000193.1:0-2766 GCA_032251275.1 Lutibacter sp. | reverse complement strand
TATTTATTTCTACAACTGCTTTTGCGCAAGAATATCAAAAAATATGGCAATCTGAAATTGATGCATTTGACAAATTAAACGGAGCCAATCCTTTACAAGACGGAATTCTTTTTACAGGAAGTTCCTCCATCAGAATGTGGAAAGATCCTGCTAAAGATTTTAACAATACGAAAATTTTAAACAGAGGTTTTGGCGGTTCTCAAATTATAGATTTAATAGAGAATTTTGATCAGGTTATCCTAAAATACCATCCACAAAAAATTGTGATTTATTCAGGCGATAACGACATTCAAGAAGGTAAATCGGCCGAAATTGTTTTTGGTGATTTTTGCGTTTTATATGGCATGATTAAAGCAAAATTGCCAAATGCCGAAGTGTATTACATTGCCATTAAACCAAGTTTAAACCGTTGGAATAAGGTGATTGAAATGCAAAATGCAAATACGATGATTCATGAGTATTTGAACACAAAATCAAATGCCGCTTTTGTGGATATATTTTCCCCAATGATTGATGTTACAGGAAAACCAAGCGAAAAATGGTTTTTGGAAGACGGTTTGCATATGACTGATGAAGGCTATCAACTTTGGACAAAAATTTTGGCGCCATATATTAAATAGCTTTGATTTTAAATGCTAATTTCAATAAATTTTATGCCCAATTCTTTCTGAATTTCGTGAATTCTTTGCACTTCATTAGGTACAATTAGGGCAATTGAGAATCCAGTTTTTCCCGCTCTTGCAGTTCTTCCGCTTCTGTGCGTGTAATATTCCAATTGTTCAGGAAGTTGGTGATGAATAATGAACGCCAAATTATCAACATCAATGCCGCGTGCAGAAACATCAGTAGAAATTAAAACTTGCAGACTTCCATTTTTAAACGCTCTCATAACTTTATCGCGTTCTTTTTGTTGCATATCGCCTTCTAAAGCTTCAACAGAAAAACCTTCTTCTTTCAATTGCGCTGTTAAATTTTGTACGCCGGCTTTTGTTCGGCAAAAAATAATTCCCCTGTCCGTATTTCTTCTTTCCAGTATTTTAATTAAGAGGTTGACCTTGTCTTTAACTTCAGTTTTAATGTATTGGTGCGTAATATTCACATTCACCAAATCCTTTTTGTTTACGGCAACTTTAGGCGTATTTGCCGCCATATAAGTTTTTATGATTTTCAGAATTTCTTCAGGCATTGTTGCCGAAAATAACCAGGTATTTCTTGAACCGCTGGTGAATTTTAAAATTCTGTTTAAATCCTGTTTAAAACCCATACTCAACATTTCATCAGCTTCATCCAACACCAAGGTTGATATTTTCTTTAAATCAACTTCTCCCCTTTCAATTAAATCCAGTAATCTGCCAGGAGTTGCCACAATAATATGCGTGGTTCTTTTCAGTGATTTCATCTGTATATCAATTTTTTCACCACCGTAAACACCTTCCACAAAAATTTTATCGTCGGTATATTTCGTGAATTTAAATAGTTGTTTTTTTATTTGTTGCACCAATTCGCGCGTTGGCGCCAAAATTAAAGCTTGGGTATAAGGCAAGGCACTGTTGATATTGTGCAATATTGGCAATCCGAATGCGGCTGTTTTGCCAGTTCCGGTTTGCGCCAAGCCGATAAAATCGGTTTTTGAACCCAACAAAATTGGAATCGCTTTTTCCTGAATTTCTGAAGGTGTTTTAATTCCTAGTTCTTTTAATGCTTCAATATATTCTTTGCAAATTCCTAATGCTGAAAATGTGGACATAATTTTTATTTTTGAAAGGTGCAAATATACGCTTATTTATAAGGCTTTAACTATTTATTATTTACGCAAAAAATGATTTTGGCAAAAAGGAAAAATATGGAGTATTATAAAAAAAGCCGCTTAAAAAGCGGCTTTTATGTATATTATACGTTTATTTTAACTTATCCTTTCTTAACTTTAACAGCGTTCATCCCTTTCAATCCGCGTTCCAGTTCAAAACTTACTTTGTCATTTTCTTTAATTTCATCCAACAATCCGCTTACGTGAACAAAATATTTTTCTTGTGACAGACTCTCGATAATAAAACCAAAACCTTTTGAAGAGTCATAAAAGGAAACTTTACCTTGTTTTACGGCAACTTCTTCCTCTCCTCTGTCTTCTTTTTTAGGAATGCCAATTTCAATAGTTGAGGCATCCACTTTTATTTTTCTTGATGGATCCATCGGCGTATCAGTAAGTTGTCCAAACTCATCCACATAAATAAACTCGCTCTCTTGCACACCGGCTTTGCGTTCTTCTTTTTTTATTAGTTTATCTTGCTTCTTTTTTAGACGCTTTTTTTCTCTTTCTTTTTTACCAAAGGTTTCCTGTGATCCGGCCATTAATTATTTATGTTAAATTTTTATTATTTGTTCTGTCTTTCCCCAAACAGTTAAGGTTGTCATCTAAATATGATCATAAAGATTGGATAATGACAATTTTTAAGATTGATTTACACAATGATTTATTCAGTTATCACAATGACTTATTTCTGAATGAACTAAATATAGCTATTTAATTTTTACTGAAACTTTTGCAAATATAACCTTTCCTTTTTAATTTTAACGAAACTTTTTGTTAATTTAATTTTGGGTTCCAACCAATTACATAAGCTTAAATAATTCTATAATAGTATTTATGATACAATTTTAGGAAATTAACTGTTTTTAGACAACTTTTAAAAACAAGATAGTACCAATTTTAGAAAAAAATGAATTACCTCGAGGCAGAGCCATCGAGGTATCTATCGGAAGAAAGTA
>JAVVEF010000192.1:0-2769 GCA_032251275.1 Lutibacter sp. | reverse complement strand
AATTTTTAATGGTGGATTTTGAATTTTAAATCAGTAATCTAACCAAACCTTTAACTTCATGCTCTTGAGAAAGTTATTTCTTATCTTTAGCAACTCATTTTTTTAACTTTTAACTTTTAACTTTTAACTTTTACTTTTAACTTTTAATATGTACATCTACAACGTTACCACCAACATAGAAGAATCCGTTCACAACGAATGGCTGCAATGGATGAAAGAAACACACATTCCCGCCATGCTTTCAACAGGGAAATTCATCTACGCCAAAATGAGCCAGGTGATTATTGAGGAAGAAATGGGCGGCACAACCTATTCTGTTCAATATACCACAGACAGTTTAGAAACGTTGCAGGATTATTATAAAGATGATGCCGACAGGTTGCGCAATGAAGCATTGAAGCTTTTTAATGGTAAATTTGTCGCTTTCAGAACCGAATTAAAAATAATCAGCGAGCAATTTAGCATGAGCGTAAAAAACTAATTAACTATGAGTGTCAGAGCAAAAAAACACCTTGGACAACATTTTCTGAAAGATGAGCAAATTGCGCAGCAAATTGCCGACAGCCTAACGGAAAGGGGCTATAAAAATGTCTTGGAAATTGGTCCGGGAATGGGTGTTTTAACCAAATATATCCTTAAAAAAAATCTGGTTGTGCACGTCATTGAAATCGACACAGAATCGGTGGAATATTTAAAAGCCAATTTTTTAAACTTGGCCGACAGAATTATTTCAAAAGACTTTTTAAAAATTAACTTATCCGATTATTTTGGGGAAGAGCAAGTGGCGATTATAGGCAATTTTCCCTATAATATTTCCACACAAATTGTATTTAAAACACTGGAAAACAGGCGTCAAATACCTGAATTTTCGGGCATGTTTCAAAAAGAAGTCGCCAAACGCATCGCAGAAAAAGAAGGCAGTAAAGTGTATGGGATTATGTCTGTGTTAACGCAGGCGTTTTATGATGTCGAATATTTATTTACGGTGCCGCCAACCGTTTTTAATCCGCCGCCAAAAGTGGATTCTGGCGTAATTCGCCTTACCAGAAAAGAAAATTTCACCTTGCCCGTTAACGAAAAACTGTTCTATACTGTTGTTAAAACTGCTTTCAACCAACGCAGAAAAACCATGCGTAACAGTTTAAAAACGCTCAATTTATCCGATATTTTAAGAGAAGACCCTATCTTTGCCAAACGTCCGGAACAATTGTCCGTGCAAGAATTTATAAGTCTGACTGCTAAAATAGAAAATGATGTCGTTTGAAATAACAAAAGACTATATCGAAGAAATAAAGGAGTTAATTGCTGACGGCAACAATGAGTCGATTTTAAAGCAATTGGCAGAGGTGCATTATGCCGATATTGCTGAAATTATTGAAGATTTAACCATTGAGGAAGGCATCTATTTGATTAAATTACTGGATAGCGATGTAACTTCTGATGTGATTACCGAACTGGATGAAGATACCCGTGAAAAAATCTTGGGCGGACTTTCATCCAAAGAAATTGCGGAAGAAATTTCGGAATTGGATACCGATGATGCTGCCGATATTATTTCTGAACTTACCGACAAACAACAGGAAGAAGTAATTTCCCATATTGAAGATGAAGAACATGCCAAGGATATTCGGGATCTTTTGCGGTACGATGAAAATTCTGCAGGTGGTCTAATGGCAAAAGAGTTGATAAAAGTCAACGAAAATTGGAACGTTCTTAAGTGCGTTAAAGAAATGCGTGCCCAGGCAGAGGAAGTTTCACGGGTACATTCCATTTATGTGGTTGATGACCAGGACATCTTAAAAGGACGCTTGTCTTTAAAAGATTTATTGACAACCTCAACAAAAACAGCCATTAAAGATATTTTTATCAAAAAAGTGGATTTTGTGCACGTCGATGACAAAGCTGAAGATGTGGCGCGTATCATGCAGAAATACGATTTAGAAGCCATTCCGGTTGTTGATAAAGCGGGCCGTTTGGTGGGAAGAATTACTATTGATGACATCATTGATGTTATTAAAGATCAAGCAGAAAGGGATTACCAGATGGCTGCGGGGATTTCCCAGGATGTTGAAGCCGATGATTCCATTTGGGAATTGACAAAAGCGCGTTTGCCTTGGTTAATTTTGGCGCTTTTTGGCGGATTTGTGAGTGTTTCCATTTTAGGCGGATTTTCAACCGCCATGATAAAATACAAAGAATTGTTCTTTTTTACCCCTTTAATTGCAGCGATGGCGGGAAATGTTGGCGTACAATCCTCCGCAATTATCCTTCAGGGTTTGGCCAATGATTCTTTAAGAGGTTCCTGGTGGAAAAGATTGATCAAAGAAGTTTCTTTAAGCTTGTTAAACGGTTTGGTGCTAGCGGGCATTTTAATGTCGGCCGGAATGTTTTTTCTGGGATTCGACATTAAAGTTGGACTTACCGTTGCCATTTCGTTGGTTTCCGTAATCGTAATTGCCTCAATTATAGGTACTTTCGTGCCCATTATTTTAGACAAAAGAGGCATCGATCCGGCATTGGCCACAGGTCCTTTTATCACAACAAGCAATGATATCTTCGGAATCTTAATTTATTTTATGATCGCAAAAGTGATTTTAGGATTTTAATTTTGGGCATTCCACTTCGTGTCAGGCTTTTCGCACTCGCTTTTTAATTGTTTCCAACAATTAAAAGAGCTCAAACAATCGCTTCAATCCTTAATGCAAATTGATTTTCTAATTAGGGCTTGCTGAAAAACCATTTTCATTTTAAGCGAACTGGAGATTTAAT
>JAVVEF010000191.1:0-2807 GCA_032251275.1 Lutibacter sp. | reverse complement strand
GTTGAAGCTGTTTATTTTAGGATAAAAATAAAGGTTAAATTATAAAAAATTTATTCAAACAAAATTTGCAAAACGCAAAGACTTTCGCAAATAGGATAGAAATTCTTTATGAAACTCTGTTTTTCTTGGTGAATCTTTGTGAAATAGCTGTAACACAAAGCCACACAAAGAAAATGCACAAAGACGCACAAAGCATACAATAAAGCAAGCCCTTTTTAAAATTCTAAAATCGTAACTCAAAAATCGGAAATCAATGCGTTAGGGATAGCAGAGGAAAACCTTTTTGAGGTTTTTTAACCGAAAAAAGTTTGGAGCGAATAGCCCGACCCGCAGGGTAACGCCTGCCAAAAGGTCGGCAGACAGGCCTAAAATATTGTTTAAATTATACTGTTGTTACCGCTATAAAACCTTAGTTTTTCAATCCTTTTATGGCCGAAAACGCTTTATCCACTACATTATCTTCCACCAAAATGGTAAATTCGTTGGTGGTTGAAAGCACTTCGTACAAAGAAATTCCTTCCCAGGCCAGTCGTTTAAAAAACTGGTAATACAAACCTGCAATTTTGGTATTTTCTTTTGGCAAACCTATGGTTATAGCCGATAAATGGTCCTGAACAGTGGTGCAGATTTCATTTTTATAACTTTCTTCAATCTGTTGCTTTAAGGCCGTTGTAATTAGCACATTGCTTTCGTGAACGCCACGCGTAAACGTGTAAAAAATATGTGGATCTTCCTTAATAACCTCCAGCATTTTTAAATGTCCGTGGATTAAACTCGCCGAATTTTTAAAGGTATAATCGGAAATGTCTGACCGAACGGTGATGTCGCCCAAATTTTGTAATACTTGATTCAGCTTGATTTTGTTGGCCATTTCTTTGGGCGGACTGTATCTTCGTAAAGCCATCATAATAGCTCCTGATTTTACCGGTTTGCGCAACATTTTCGAAATAGGTTCCCGCAATTCTTCTGATAAAGCGCTGAAATTTAAAATATTTCGGGTGAGCGCATCTTCTAAAAATGGTTGAGAAACCAAAATTTCTTCAACACAAGTAGCAATTGTCTTCATGTTGTTAAATATTTAACAGTTTGTGCAATATTAGTATATTATTTTTAAATAAACACATAAA
This sequence comes from Lutibacter sp., assembly GCA_032251275.1. Classification (GTDB taxonomy): domain Bacteria; phylum Bacteroidota; class Bacteroidia; order Flavobacteriales; family Flavobacteriaceae; genus Lutibacter. The sequence continues at coordinate 1,680 of JAVVEF010000191.1, read as the reverse complement.
GTTGAAAATGATTCTAAATTTGCAGCATAAAAATAAGCATAAAATGAAGGTTTTAAAATTTGGAGGAACATCGGTAGGTTCAATTACGAACATGAAAATGGTAAAAGACATTATTGCCGATAATGAAAAAAAGATCGTTGTGCTTTCGGCAATGTCGGGCACCACAAATGCTTTGGTTGAAATTTCGGAACTTATAAAAAAGGATCAAAAAGAAGAGGCGATTCAAAATATTGAAGCATTACACCAAAAATACGTGGCAGTTATCAGCGATTTATTAGAAGACGGAGCGTTTAAACAAGATGTAGAAATTTATATTGATTCGGTTTTCAGTTTTTTAAAAATTTGCGCGTCTGAAAAACATTCGGCATTGCTTTACAATAAAATAGTTGCCCAAGGCGAATTGTTATCAACCTATATTTTTACGGCGTATTTAAATCAGGAAGGATTAAATGCCATTTTATTGCCGGCGTTGGATTTTATGAGAATCGATAAAACAAATGATCCTGACGATTTTTACATCAAACAAAACTTGCAACGTATTATAAAGGAAGCGGCGCCTTCGAATATTTACATCACCCAGGGTTTTATTTGTCTGGACGCCTATGGAAATATTGCCAATTTACAACGCGGAGGAAGCGATTATACGGCCACCATTGTTGGTGCGGCCGTGAATGCAGAAGAGGTTGAAATATGGACAGATATTGACGGAATGCATAACAACGACCCTAGATTTGTTGAAAATACGCACGCCATTTCAAACCTGTCATTTGATGAAGCGGCTGAGCTGGCTTATTTTGGCGCAAAAATTTTGCATCCGCAAACGGTGATGCCCGCCCGCGAAGCCAATATTCCGGTGCGATTAAAAAACACGATGGATCCGGCTTCTTACGGAACACTGATTTCCATCGATTTTAAAGGAGAAGGCATCAAAGCGATTGCCGCGAAAGATAACATCACCGCGATAAAAATTAAATCGGCCAGAATGCTGTTGGCACACGGATTTTTGAAAAAAGTTTTTGAGATTTTTGAGAAATACGAAACTTCTATAGATATGATTACCACTTCTGAAGTTGCGGTTTCATTGACAATTGATGATGATAAAAATTTAACTTCAATTTTGGAAGAACTGGAAAAATTCTCTACTGTTGAAGTGGACAAACAACAAAGTATCATTTGTTTGGTTGGGCATTTGGTGGTACGGCATCATGAAACCCACCGACTTTTCAAGGTGTTGCAGGATATTTCCGTTCGGATGATTTCTTACGGTGGAAGCAACAACAATATTTCGCTTTTGGTAAATACAAACGATAAAATTACCGCGCTTAAATGCTTAAACCATTACATTTTTGATGGTGTAACCGCATAAATTTCTATGAAGGAATAATTATTTGGTTAAAAAAGCCCGAAAACTTAGTTTTTGGGCTTTTTGATTTAAATCGAGTTCTGATTTTCAAATTCTCGAATAAAAAGGGAAGGATATATTCCTGTTTTTCTATAAAAATCTTTTGAAAATGATTCTGCATTATTATAACCCAGTTCAAAAGCTATAGCTTTTAGAGAGTATTTTCTGTAAGTTTCATTTGTTTTTAGTTGTTCAATACAGTAAACAATTCTTAAATCTGAAATCACTACTATCCGAAAGTCCGAAAATAAAGATGCCTGAGAATCCCTTATTTTTGT
>JAVVEF010000190.1:0-2838 GCA_032251275.1 Lutibacter sp. | reverse complement strand
AAAAAACCCCGCACAGTTTTAGCTGAGAAGGGTTTTTCGCTTTCAAATAATTATATGTTTATGCCTGCTCTAAATATTTTTCCATAATGGTGATGGCCGATTCAGAAATTACGGTGCCCGGCCCAAAAATGGCGGCTACTTTTCTTTCCAACAAATAACCATAATCTTTTGCGGGAATCACGCCGCCTGCAAAAACCATAATATCCGGTCTTCCCAACTTGGCCAATTCCTTAATCAATTGCGGAATCAATGTTTTATGTCCGGCGGCCAAACTTGAGGCGCCCACAAAATGAACGTCGTTTTCCACCGCTTGCTTGGCAACTTCTTCCGGTGTTTGGAACAAAGAGCCCATATCCACATCAAATCCCAAATCTGCAAAACTGGAAGCAACCACTTTAGCGCCCCTGTCGTGTCCGTCCTGTCCCATTTTCGCAATCATCACGCGCGGACGGCGTCCTTCAATTTCGGTAAATTTATCGGCCAATTTTTGCGCTTTCGCAAAGGTGCTGTCCTTGTCTATTTCTTTGCTGTACACGCCGCTAATTAAATTGGTGGCTGCTTTATGACGGCCAAAATGTACTTCCAGCGCATCGGATATTTCACCCAAAGTGGCAAAATTTTCAGCGGCATCCACGGCCAACTCCAACAAGTTTCCTTCACCGGTTTTCGCACATTCAGACAAAGCGGCAATGTTTGCGTCAACCAAAGCCTGATTCCTGTTTGCTTTTAGTTTTTTCAATCGTTCAAGTTGTGAATCTCTTACCGCGGTATTGTCAATATCTAAAATCTCGATATTCGATTTCTCTTTGGTTTGAAATTTATTCACGCCCACCAAAATATCTTGTCCGGAATCCAATCGCGCTTGTTTTCTTGCAGAAGCTTCTTCAATGCGCATTTTAGGAACACCGGTTTCGATGGCTTTTGCCATTCCGCCCAGTTCTTCCACTTCTTCAATTAATTTCCAGGCTTTTTTGGCAATTTCTTGGGTTAGGTATTCCACATAATAAGAACCCGCCCAAGGATCCACCGCTTTGGTGATTTGTGTTTCTTCCTGAATAAAAATTTGCGTATTTCGCGCAATTCTTGCCGAAAAATCGGTTGGCAATGCAATGGCTTCATCCAGTGCATTTGTGTGCAGCGATTGCGTTCCGCCCAAACCTGCCGCCATCGCTTCAACACAAGTTCTGGCAACATTGTTAAAAGGATCCTGCTCGCTTAAACTCCAACCCGATGTTTGGCTGTGCGTGCGCAAGGCCATCGATTTCGGATTTTGCGGATTGAATTGTTTGATGATTTTTGCCCAAAGCATTCGTGCAGCGCGCATTTTGGCGATTTCCATAAAGTGGTTCATTCCAACAGCCCAGAAAAAGGACAATCGCGGGGCGAATTCATCAATTTTTAAGCCCGATTTCAATCCGGTTCTGATGTATTCCATTCCGTCGGCAAGTGTGTATGCCAACTCAATATCGGCCGTTGCACCGGCTTCCTGCATATGATAGCCGCTGATGGAAATTGAATTGAATTTTGGCATATGGTGCGTGGTGTATTCAAAAATATCACCAATAATTTTCATCGAAGGCAATGGCGGATAAATGTAGGTGTTCCGCACCATAAATTCTTTCAAAATATCATTTTGGATGGTGCCGCTCAGCTGATTTAAAGTAACGCCCTGTTTTTTTGCAGCCGCAATATAAAAGGCCATAATGGGTAACACAGCGCCGTTCATGGTCATAGAAACCGACATTTTATCCAAAGGAATTTGGTCGAACAAAATTTCCATATCCAAAATAGAATCGATGGCAACACCTGCCTTACCAACATCGCCCGTTACGCGAGGATGATCGGAATCATAACCTCGGTGCGTAGCCAAATCAAAAGCAACCGATAGTCCTTTTTGGCCAGCAGCCAAATTTCTTCTGTAAAAAGCATTCGATTCCTCGGCAGTTGAAAATCCGGCATATTGGCGAATTGTCCACGGTTGCATCACATACATCGTGCTATACGGCCCTCTTGTAAACGGCGGCAATCCTGCTGCAAAACGTAAGTGTTCCGCATCTTTTATGTCTGCTTCCGTAAAATGTTTTTTTACCGGAATTCCTTCGGGAGTATGCCAAATCTCTTGATGCTCCTCAGCAACTGCTTGTTGTTTCACAGCGGTATTTAATGTTAAATCTGAAAAATCTGGTCTCATACTTCTAAGGATTTAATGGTTTTCTGAATTTTGCGCTGAACACTTGAAATGGTGGAAATAATGTCCGATTTTATATGGATGCATCCGTCCAAACCGGCTTCTGTCAATTCACCGATTAAATGGATTGGGTTTCCTGCCAATAAAAGCACTTTGTTGTTATTTAATTTCCGGAATGCTTTTACAAAAGCCAAGGCATTTTCATCATAATCTTGGTCGGAACTGCAAATAACCACCACTTGCGATTTTGATTTTGCACTTTTTTTAGCGGCATCTAAAGCACTTTCGTAACTTTTTTCGGGCCAAAGCTCAAATCCGCTCACGCCTAAAAAATCGTAGGCAAAAGCAGCCCTTGCTTTTCGCATCGTTAAATTTCCAAAACTTGAAAGTTCAACAATCGGACGCTTGTAAAAGTTTTTCACCAATGTTTCCGTGGTTTTTCTTAAGGCTTCTATTTCCAAAGAAGCCCTTCTTGGTTTCAATAATTTTGGATTGGGATTCATTTCGCCTGCAAAAAGAATTTCTGAAGGGATTTTTTCCATTAAATTGGGATATTTGTTAACGCCCACCATCGCCAACCTGCGCTGGCTCAATAATTTTATTTTTTCAAAACGGATTTTTGCAATTTGTTGTTGTATAAATTCGCTTTC
>JAVVEF010000189.1:0-2896 GCA_032251275.1 Lutibacter sp. | reverse complement strand
CTAATTATTCTTTTGCGTTTCTCCAATATCTCGGATTGGTTTCTTCGGTTTTTTGGTTCCAGTAATCGTGGGTAACTTTTCTGCCGTCGGCAGTTTTAAGTCGGCGTTGAAAAACCCAAACAGTCGGGTTAAAAGTCATATCGGTTACGGCAACAGTGTACAGCTGCGGATCGCCTTCCGTTTTTATGTTGTCTTCATCAATAATTACTTCAAAGCCGTTTACTTCCAACAGATTTTTTAAAAAATCCCTACGGTTTTCATCCACACCTTTTTCAACAAAAGTAACTCTTGTTTCGCCAATGCTTCCAAATAAATGATTTCCTCCAAGTCCCATAGTGTCTTAATTTAAAAATGTATTGCTGATTGAAAATATATAATCATAAAGTGGGCTGTAACCCCCGGCCACTAAAATACCGATGGCCGCCAAAATCAATCCCAAGCGCATATAAACCGGACTTCTAAAATACGGAATTGCCTGATCGCTTTGTCTTAAAAACATAGCCCGCACCACCAATAAATAATAGTACAATGAAATGGTTGCGTTTACCACCGCAATAAATACCAAGATGTAATAACCCTTACTTGCAGCCGCAGTATATAAAAAGAATTTACCAAAGAAACCGGCCAATGGCGGAATACCTGCCAATGAGAATAATGCCAGCATCATTAACAAACTTAATTTTGGATTGGTTCTGTAAAGTCCTTCATAATCGTTGATGTTTTCTTTATCTGAAAAGGAAGAAACTGCCTGGACAACACCAAAAGCGCCCAAGTTTGAGAAGATATAAATTGCCACAAAATAAACGATGGTAGTGGTTCCCAATTGATCAACAGACATTAAGCCCAATAATATAAAACCTGCCTGCGCAATGGATGAGTAGGCCAAGAATCGTTTCAAATTTTGTTGCCGTATTGCAAATAAGTTCCCAATAAACATAGTGGCAATAATAACAACATATATAATATTATTCCAAACCGGTGTTAAAATTTTAAACACGGTGAACAAAAGAATCATTAAAATAAGTACGGCTGCTCCTTTTGAAATAACCGACAAATAGGAAGCAACATTAATTGGGGCACCTTCATAAACATCTGCAGTCCAAAAATGAAACGGTGCCAAAGAGATTTTAAATGCCAAACCTGAAAAGAAAAAGATGAATCCTAAAATTGAAAGATTGGAACTTGTCAATAGTTCAGCCATCGATTCAAAATAAATGGTTCCTGTGGTTGCGTACAATAATGAAATACCGAATAAAGATGCTCCGGAAGCCAATGCCGATGATAAAATATATTTAACGGCGCCTTCAGCAGAAATTCTTTTATACGTATCGTAAGCTACCAAAGCGGCAACAGGAAGCGTTGCCAATTCCAGACCGAGATAAAACATTAAAAAATCACCTGCGGAAATCATAAAATAAGTTCCAAGCAGTGATGAAATAATCAGTATAAAAAATTCTGATGCTTTATTTTGGTCAACTACTTTTTCTTTCAACCAGTCGGCCGATTGCAACAATAATATTAAAACGCCCAAACTTAAGGTTGTTTTAAAGAAATATAACAGCGCGTTTGTTCTGAACATGCCGCCAAATAATTCACCCGATTCCAGAGGCAAAAAACCCAATGCGGTGTTGATGGTCAATAAAATGATCGCAAATGGAATTACCGCTGCTTTTTGTTTTTTGTCAGTAAATATTTCGAATATGATTAGCAATAATAAAATGGCCAATAATCCTATTTCCGAGCGCATTAATAGAAAACTTTCTAAATTCATGTTATTTAATTTTTATAATAATCGTTCAAGAAACGGTTGAAGACTTTCTTTTATCATTTCACTTAATCCCAATGGCAAAACACCAATTAAAATAACAGGTATCAGCAATAAGATCAATCCGGTTTTTTCGAACCAGGTTGCTTTAGGCAAATCTTTATATTCCTCATTTGATAAAGGCCCCATCATAATTTTGCCAACCATTCTTAAAATATAAACGGCTGTTACCACGATGGAAGAAACAACCACAATGGTCAATATTCTTCGGAACAGATCAGGATGTTGAAAGGCACCGACAAATACGGTCATTTCAGCCACAAATCCACTAAATCCAGGTAAACCTAAATAAGCCAAACCGGTAATTACATAAATGGCGCCTATAAAAGGCAACACTTTCATAATACCGCCCAGTTTTGAGATTTCACGCGTATGTGTTCTTCCGTAAACCATCCCAATCAAAGCAAAGAACATCGCCGTTAACAATCCGTGTGATAAAGACTGAAGAATGGCGCCGGTCCAGGCTGTTTTGTTAAACATTAACAAGGCAAATAAAACGAGCGACAAGTGGCTTACGGATGCGTAAGCATTCACGTATTTTAAATCTTTTTGCATCACGGCACCGAAGGCTCCGTAAATTACACCGAAAGCGGACAGAATCAAGAAAAAGTCGGCCCAGTTTAAAGCGCCTTCAGGCAATAAGTACATGGCAATCCTGAAAACACCGTAACCACCCAGTTTCATCAACACACCTGCGTGCAACATAGAAACGGCTGTTGGTGCCGAAGCATGACCCGAAGGTGACCAGGTATGAAATGGAAATAAGGCTCCGATTACCGCAAAACCGATAAATGTCAACGGATAAAATATGTTTTGTGCGGCTACAGGAATGTTTACCTGCGCTATTTCAAAGATGTTAAAAGTTAACGGACCGCCATCAGCATTTGAATTGAAATAAATTCCCAGAATTCCTACGGATAAAACGGCAGAAGCTCCCATTAACATCAACGTTAATTTCATGGCCGAATTCTCTTTTGGCCCCGAACCCCAAATACCTATTAGCAGATACATCGGTATCACGGCAATTTCATAAAACACGAACATCGTAAACAAGTCGGTTGAAATAAAGAA
>JAVVEF010000188.1:0-2900 GCA_032251275.1 Lutibacter sp. | reverse complement strand
TTTAAAATACGTATTGTTTTTAAGCCACACTATCAATCAACACATTTAAAATTTCCATGGTGATTTTTGATATTTTTGTTCCGCAATCATAAAAACATTATCGTATCAATATTCTTTTTCCAACTTTTTCCAACCAAAATCATTCATCTTTTAAAACCACATAAACCATTAAAACGGTTCGGTGTCCCAACATTTAAATTATAGCCCACGGTTTAAACTATGGGCTATAATTTATGATGAATAAAATTCACATTTGGGAATGGTTTTAACCATTTTTATTGGATGATAAACGGACAATTATAATTAATGATTTCTTGTGTTTATTTTTCATCTGCAAAACCATACAGCTGCAAAAAATCATTGTATTCTTCTTGAAATGTTTTTTTATGATGGTGCTTTTTTTGGTTTTGTATGTATTGAAAAACCCTTTCTTTTCCCGATTCAGATACAGAATAAGCTGCATAACCTGTTTGCCACGCAAATTTTTCTGCAATCAAATTATTTTGATTGATAAAATGGGAGCTGCTTCCTTTGATTTGTTTGATTACTTCTGAAATTGATTTTTGGGGACTTAATAAAAACAAACAATGGATATGATCCGGCATTCCGTTGATAATACGAACAGGGCAACCCATTTCACGCAATTGCTCACTCATAAAATAATGGATTTTTGATTCCACATTTTTTGAAATGAATGGTGTTCGATATTTTGTGGCCCAAATGGCGTGAATCCATATTTTGTTAAACGAATGTGGCATAATTTATTATTTTCTTATCATTGCGTTTCAATTTATTCGTTAAAAACGAATTTATACAATTTCCCACGGTTGAAACCGCGGGCTATAAATGTATGCTGTTTTAACGGGTTAATTTTTCAATATCAAAATATATTGCCCACGGTTTTAACCGAGGGCTATGAATATTTTTTTCCGCGATTGAAATCATTGACCCCACGATTGAAATCGTGGGCTATGAATATGATTATTTATCAATCAACACATTTAAAATTTCTATGGCGGCTTTTGATATTTTTGTTCCCGGGCCAAAAACGCCTGCCACGCCGGCATTAAATAAAAATGGATAATCTTGTGCCGGAATCACGCCGCCGGCAATAACCATAATATCTTCACGGCCGTAGGCTTTTAGCTCGGCAATTACTTGTGGAACCAAGGTTTTATGTCCTGCCGCCAAGGACGAAATTCCCAAAACGTGCACATCATTTTCTATGGCTTGTTTTACGGCTTCTTTTGGTGTTTGAAACAAAGGGCCAATATCCACGTCAAAACCTAGATCGGCGTAACCGGTAGAAACCACTTTTGCGCCGCGGTCGTGACCGTCCTGTCCCAATTTTGCAATCATAATTCTTGGGCGCCTTCCTTCTAATTCAGCGAATTTGTTAGCCAATTCCTTGGCTTTTTCAAAATCTGGATCGTTTTTAATTTCTTTGCTGTACACGCCGGAAATAGATTTAATGGTTGCTTTATATCGTCCGTAAACTTTCTCCAAAGCATCGGAAATCTCCCCTAAAGTAGCTCTTTTTTCTGCAGCAATAATCGCCAGTTCCAACAAATTGCCTTCCTGGGTTTTGGCGCATTCTGTTAAATTTTGCAATGCTTCGGTAACTTCTGCACTGTTTCTGCGGGATTTTAAGTCGTTTAAACGCGCAATCTGAGATTCTCTTACCGCATCATTGTCCACTTCCAAAATCTGTATCGGATCTTCTTCTTCCAAAATATATTTATTCACACCAACAATAATGTCTCTTGTACTGTCTATTCTCGCTTGTTTTTTTGCGGCGGCTTCTTCAATGCGCAATTTCGGAATGCCTTTTTCAATGGCTTTGGTCATTCCGCCCAATTCGGCAACTTCCTGTAACAATTCCCAAGCGTTGTTTACCATTTCTTCTGTTCGTTTTTCAACAAAATCGGAACCGGCCCAAGGATCGACGGTTTTGGTTATTTTTGTTTCTTCCTGAATATAAATTTGGGTATTTCGCGCAATTCTGGCCGAAAAATCGGTTGGCAAGGCTATGGCTTCATCGAGCGCATTGGTATGCAAACTCTGTGTGCCGCCAAACGCTGCTGCCATGGCTTCAATGGCGGTTCGTGCCACATTGTTAAATGGGTCCTGTTCTGTTAAACTCCAGCCGCTTGTTTGGCAATGGGTGCGCAACACCAACGATTTCGGATTTTTAGGGTTGAATTCTTTCACCATTTTCGCCCACAACATACGTGCGGCCCTCATTTTTGCAATTTCCCCGAAGTGATCCATGCCAATGGCCCAGAAAAAGGACAAACGCGGCGCAAAAGTATCTATGTCCATTCCGGCTGCAATACCGGTTTTGATGTATTCCAATCCATCTGCCAAAGTATAGGCCAATTCAATTTCTGGCGTGGCGCCGGCTTCTTGCATATGATAGCCTGAAATAGAAATTGAATTGAATTTCGGCATCTTTTTGCTGGCGTAGTCAAATATGTCAGCGATAATTTTCATAGAGGGCGTTGGCGGATAAATATACGTATTGCGCACCATAAACTCTTTTAAAATGTCATTTTGAATGGTGCCTTCCAACAATTTTTCAGTAACGCCTTGCTCTTTTGCGGCCACAATATAAAAGGCCAAAATAGGTAAAACGGCGCCGTTCATGGTCATAGAAACCGACATTTGGTCTAGCGGGATTTGGTCGAAAAGCATTTTCATATCTTCAACCGAATCAATGGCAACGCCGGCTTTGCCAACATCGCCTTGCACACGTTCGTGATCCGAATCATATCCGCGGTGCGTTGCCAAATCAAAAGCAACCGACAAACCTTTTTGGCCTGCCGCCAAGTTTCGGCGGTAAAAAGCATTGCTTTCTTCGGCGGTTGAAAATCCGGCATACTGACGAATGGTCCAAGGCT
>JAVVEF010000187.1:0-2966 GCA_032251275.1 Lutibacter sp. | reverse complement strand
ACAATGCAAATGTTAAAATAATGTTTTTTGAGGTGAGTATTGCGTAAGGTGAGTTCTTTATTAGGTTTTACTAAGTGATAATAGCCAATTTATTAATTAAAAAATCTATTGTATATTTATGCAATTCTAAAAAATAATTGTACAATGATAAAAATTAATTTTAAAACTTCAATTTTAGCTTTACTGACTTTATCTTTTATGATAATTTCATTTAAAGGAATTTCACAAAATTCAAGTGAAGATGTGAAATTTTCCATTGCATTTGAAAAGTATGAACTTTCAAATGGCCTTGATGTAGTGCTTCATCAAGACAAAAGCGATCCAATAGTTTCTTTGGCCATTCAATATGCTGTTGGTTCCAATAGAGAAATAACAGGAAGGACCGGGTTTGCCCATTTATTTGAGCATATGCTGTTTCAGGAATCCGAAAATGTTCCCCAAGATCAATTTTTTAAAAAAATTCAGGATGTTGGCGGAACACTTAATGGAGGAACTTGGAAAGATGGCACTGTTTATTATGAAGTAGTTCCAAACAATGCGCTGGAAACAGTTTTATGGTTAGAAAGTGATCGTATGGGGTTTTTAATTAATACCGTTACAGAATCTGCTTTTAACAATCAGCAAGAAGTTGTTCAAAATGAAAAAAGACAACGTGTCGACAACAATCCTTATGGGCATACCAATTGGGTGCTGGATAAAAATATTTATCCTGCAGGTCACCCATATAGCTGGCAGGTAATTGGAGAATTAGAAGATCTTCAAAATGCTACGGTAGATGATGTTAAGGAATTTTATAACCGATTTTACGGACCCAATAACGCAACGTTAGTTTTGGCAGGTGATTTTGAAATCAAAGATGCCAAAGCATTGATTGAAAAGTACTTTGGAGAAATAAAGAGGAGGGAAGAAGTTAAACCTTTAGAGCCGCAACCTGTAACGATTGAAAAAACAAAGCGTTTTTATCACGAAGATAACTTTGCAACAGCACCTCAATTAAATATGGTATGGCCAACGGTGCAACAATATACAGCTGATGCGTATGCACTCGATTTTTTATCTGAGATATTGTCCAGCGGAAAAAAAGCACCACTTTATAAAGTTTTGGTGAAAGAAAAGAATTTAACCTCCAGAACAAGTGCTTATAATAATTCACAAGAATTGGCTGGAGAGTTTCGTATAAATATTACGGCAAATACCGGAAAAAAGTTAAAAGATGTTGAAAAGGGCATTTTTGAAGCTTTCGACTTATTTGAAAAGGAAGGTGTAACCGATAAAGATGTGGAACGAATTAAAGCAGGACTGGAAACCGGTTTTTACAATGGTATCAGCAGTGTTTTAGGTAAATCATTCCAGTTAGCGCGATACAATGTGTTTGCAGGTTCTCCTGAATTTATTGAACAGGATATTGAGAATATAAAAAAGGTTACCAAAGAAGATGTTATACGTGTATATGAAAAATACATTAAAGGAAAACCATATATTATGACCAGTTTTGTGCCAAAAGGACAATTGGATTTAATTACCGAAAACTCTGTAAAGGCAGAGATTGTTGAAGAAAAGATTAAGGAAAATGTGGTTAAAACAATTGTGGATGTTAAAGAAGAAATTGTAAAAACACCTTCCTTAATTGATAGATCTAAAGAACCTGATCAAGGGGTTTCGCCTAAATTATCTATTCCAAAAAGCTGGACTTCAACATTGAGCAATAAAATGAAAGTTTATGGAATTGAACAAAACGAAATTCCAACAGTAAACTTTAGTCTGGTAATTGCAGGCGGGCATCTTTTGGACAATAAAAACAAGAATGGTGTGGCTAATTTGATGACAGATATTATGATGGAAGGAACCGCTCATAAAACACCTGAACAACTTGAGGAAGAGATAGAAATGTTGGGTGCCAGCATCAATATGTATACAACCAATGAGTCTATTGTACTTAGAGGAAATACATTGGTTAGAAATTTTGATAAAACAATGAAATTAATTGAAGAAATTTTATTGGAACCTCGTTGGGATGAAGAAGAATTTTTACGTATCAAAACCAAAACTATCAATCAAATTAAACGATCAGACGCCAATCCTAATGTGGTTGCCGACCATGTGTTTAATAAAATTTTATATGGTGAAGATCATATTTTTTCTTACCCGACCAGCGGTACGGAAACTTCTGTTGAAACAATTACCATGGAAGATTTAAAGGCATTTTACACGGCTAATTTTTCACCATCAGTAAGTGTGTTTAATATTGTTGGTAATATCACGAAGGAACAAATTTTGAAAAATCTTAGTGGTTTGGAAAATCATTGGAAAGTTAAAAATGTTCAGATTCCTGAATTTCCTATCGCAAATACAAGAGATAAAGCATCTTTATATTTTGTTGATATTCCCAATGCAAAACAATCTGTAATAAATATTGGATATATTGGATTGGCAAGAACAGATAAAGATTTTTATCCTGCTGAAGTTATGAATTACAAATTAGGCGGTTCATTTTCAGGAAATGTAAATTTGATATTGAGAGAAGAAAAAGGGTATACGTATGGTGCACGTACCGGTTTCAGTGGTTCAAAAACCCCAGGAACGTTTATAGCATCTTCAAGTGTACGAACTAATACAACAGGCGAATCAGTGCAGATTTTTAAGGATGAGATTGCTAAATATAAAGAAGGCATTAGTAAGGAAGACTTAGAATTTACCAAAAATGCCTTAATCAAATCAAATGCAAGACGTTTTGAAACTCAAACTTCATTATTGGGAATGTTACAAGAAATCAGCAATTATAATTTACCTTCTAATTATATAGAAAAGGAAGAAGCTACAATTAATAACATGACACTGGAACAGCACAGGCAATTGGCCAATAAATATTTAGATGAATCTAAAATGGTTTATGTTGTGGTTGGTGACGCTGCTACACAATTTGCTCAATTTCAGACTATGGGATTTGATGAAGTTAAATTAATAAC
>JAVVEF010000186.1:0-3049 GCA_032251275.1 Lutibacter sp. | reverse complement strand
GCATTGCTTTCTTCGGCGGTTGAAAATCCGGCATACTGACGAATGGTCCAAGGCTGGCGAACAAACATGGTGGAATAAGGCCCTCTTAAATAAGGAACAATTCCTGCCACGTAATTTTCGTGTTCAAAATTGGTTTCCTTCTCGGTTTGGCTGACAATTTTTAGTTGTGAAAAATCTTTACGCTTCATCTTTCAGCCTTTTTTGTTCTAATTTTTCTGCCAATCTTGACGGGATTATCGGAATAATCAGGGTTTTTTGTGGATTTCTGGCAACAAATGGATTCGCCTGCAAATCTTGTTTCATACGGTCTTGCGCATTCGGATATTTGTTGGTTCCCAGTAAAACCAATTCGCCTGCGTCAAATTGCGCTTGTTCTTTTTGCGCGTTTTCTTTTATTTTTCGTTGGATGATGCCTTCTTTTAGTTGTGTTAAAAATCCGCCGCCTTTTTCAATTTCCTTAAAAACAGCCAATGCTTTTTCGGCCAGTTGTTTGGTGATAGATTCAATATAATAGGAATCCCTGGCAAAATGCTGTGCCTGTTTAAAATAACTTTCTTCTTTTAAAATCAGCAATTGGTTTCGCGCAATACGATCGCCAAAATCATTGGAATCGTGAAATACCGCATCATAAGCGCAGTTTGAGACAGTGTTTGCGCCACCCAAAATGGCGCTCATACTTTCGGTGGTGGTGCGCAGCATATTTACGTTATAATCGTAAATGGTTTTGTTGCGCAAACTTGGTTCGGCAAAAACAAGTGCGTTGGCATTGATGTTGTATTGGCTGAGCATTAAGTTATAAACATATTTAAAAGCCCTGATTTTCGAAATTTCGAAGAAATAATTGTTGCCTACAGCAAAGTTGAATTGAATCTTTTGGGCGATTCCTGCGCCAAATCGGGTTAAATATTCGTTGGCGACTGCCAAAGCATAAGCAACTTGCTGTACGGTGTTTGCGCCGGCATTTTGGTAAATATCGGCATTGATACCCAGTATAAATGCAGCGGGATGTTTAGAAATGATTGTTTCCAACGTTTTAAAATCATCATTTAAGGATTTGTGCCAATTTCCTGTTCTTGCCAGCTTGCCAATAATGTCAATATTGTAAAAAACCGTTTCATTTTTAAGCAATTCGGTAAGTTCATCAATAAATGCTTCGGATAAAAACTCAAAATGAAAATGAAATTCAATTTTTTTATCCAACAAGTTTTTAAATAGTAATGCAGCATTGAAAGGTTTTTTTGCCAAAAACTTTACAGAATCAGCTCCTTTATTGGTAGCGTCGATGGCTTTTAGGTTTGCGTCAATTTCGTCTGAAACAAATATTTTTTGGCAGATTTTAAAATCTTCCTTCGAAAGCGGAATGTTTAATTTTTCGAAATCGTCTGCGTGGTAAAAAGGCTTGATGGTAATGCCTTCATTGGTTTTTGTGAGAAGGGTTTCGTTGTAATCGGCACCTTTTAAGTCGACCTGAATTTTTTGCTTCCAGGCGGCAGCCGAAACTGGTGGAAATTCTTGTGTAATAAAACTGCTCATAATAAAGGTATATGAAACAAAAATCGGAAATATAAGTCAGATGAACACGCTGCAGACTTATTAATTTGCTAAATACTTATAGTTATTCATTAGGAATCGTATCATATTCAATGATAAAAATCTCTTCGGTTTCTTTTTTCATTTTATATTGTTCCCGTGCAAATTTCTCCAACTCTACACGGTCGTTGTGTTTGTATATAAAAAATTTGTCGGAGTCAATTTGTGATTTGTAGTACTCCTTTTCACTTTTCAGCTTATCAATTTCCTTGTCAAATTCCCGGTGGTTCACCCACGAATTTTCATCAAAAAATAGCATCCAAACCACAAATATTGCAAGTATCATTACGTATCGGTTCGTAATAACTTTCACAAGGGGTTTGTTTTTAATTTGTTTTAAAGTCATGAACTAAAGTTTGTGGCTTATTACGGTTCTAACAATATCAATAGCAACCGTATTGTAACGGTCATTTGGGATAATAATATCGGCATAATTTTTTGTTGGCTCTATAAATTGCTGATGCATAGGCTTTAACGTAGTCTGATAACGATCAAGCACTTCAGTAATATTACGGCCACGCTCTTCAATATCACGTTTTACGCGTCGTATCAAACGTTCATCCGTATCTGCGTGCACAAATATTTTGATATCGAATAAATCGCGCAATTCCTTGCTGTTAAAAATAAGGATTCCTTCAACAATAACCACTTTTCTAGGATGCGTAATTAAGGAGTCGGCAGTGCGGTTGTGGGTCACAAAAGAATAAACGGGCTGTTCAATAATTTCGCCATTTTTCAATTTCTTTAAATGGTCGACCAAAAGGTCAAAATCTATTGCTTTCGGATGGTCAAAATTAATTTTTGTGCGCTCTTCGTAAGACAAGTCGTTGGTAACGTTATAATAGGAATCTTGCGAAATTACGCAAACTTCATCCGTAGGCAATTCGTGAATAATCTGATTTACAACGGTTGTTTTTCCGCTGCCTGTCCCTCCGGCAATTCCAATTATCAGCATCTAAATCATTAATTTTAAATTCGTTCAAATTTAATCAATATAAAATAGCAAAAAACAGATTTATATAATATTTTGAATGCTGTTTAAAATTTCTATTATTTTTAGCTTGCCCGTCTTTTGGTGGGTCTGCCTGTCGGTAGTCAGGCGTTCCCGCCGAAAAGGCGGTCGGGCTTTTCACTATAAGTCCTCGTCGCGCCCAAAAGCGCGCCTGTTGGCTTTACGCTTCACTCCCTAACGCAGAGGAATTTGATAATATACCGATAGTGAGAGCTCAATGTCATTAAGCTAAAGGAATATTTGTCATTCCGACAAAGGAGGAATCATATCAAACCGGCTCACCATTATGAGATTCCTCGTGCCTCGGAAGGACAAAATAAGGGCATCAATATCTTAACCTAATGGCATTCAACGAGAGCTTCCAGTTCGTTACGATTACACTAGCAGACCTGGCTCGGGATAAACTTCTCGTCTCTTTTTAAAATTTAAAATTAGTTCAAAAAAAAC
>JAVVEF010000185.1:0-3122 GCA_032251275.1 Lutibacter sp. | reverse complement strand
CAGTAATATGGAATAGTTGATTAATGGGAAAAGTTAGATTGTTAAAAAAAATTATATATAAATCAACACTATTCACTAAATTCACAGCATATTTAAATTTTTTTAATGAGTTTGTCCACCCATTTCATTTTTGAATTCGCCACATCTTTTTTAGGCACCTTAACACACAGCATGTTAAATAGAACCGTTGCGAAAATAAGCTTGAAAAAGAGGAAATCCGATGTGTTTAAATTTGCGACAGGGGGTTTCAATCATTGTTTTGGCATTCATACTGCTTATTAAAACAGTGAAAATGTAAGTATCACTAATAATTACGACCTAATAAAAATGAAAAAATCAAAATTCAAACAATTAATTATTTCTGGAATTCTGGGGCTTATTGGCGCAATTGGCGTGGGAATTGGAGAATTTTTATTGCACTATTCTCCCGGCGGCATCGGTTACAACGGAAATAATTTCGAATTTTTTAATCAAATTCCGTTAAGCAGATTAACCTTGGGGCATTTTGTGGCGGTTTCATTTGTGCCGTTTTACATTGCCGGTTATTATCATTTATACCTGATTTTCAAAGAAAAAAATCCAAAAATAGCCACAGCAATTTTTGCTTTGGGCGTTATCGCTTTTATGATAGGCGGCATGTGGATTTCCTCAAGAGCGCAATTGGGTTATCTGGTGCATAAAATTGCAGAATTCCCAAATGATACGGCCATGCAATCTTTAATAGAAATCTATAAAAACCACGCGGAAATTTTGGTGAAATCGTTGCGGATCTGGGTAGCGGCCATTTCCGTATTATTTGTGATTCCAATTCTAAAAGGCAACACTTTGTATCCAAAATGGATGGCTATTTTTAACCCAATTGTTATTTTACTTTCGGTATTGGTTATTTATACCATAGCACCTTCCATAGGATTTATTATTGGCCCAATCGCCATGAATGTGGTACATTTTATTGTATTCGGATTGTCGTTAATTATCATCAAAACCAAACAAAAAACTTTATAAAAATGAAAAAATTAAAATGGATTTTACCATTAATTATAGTTGTAATTATTGGCGTTGTATTAACTTATTTTTGGAAAGACACCACCAACCCTTATGTCGCAAGTCCGTTAGCCATTAAAGGCTGCGATTTAACCGTTCCAGATTCAATTATTCCAAAATTTAATGAAGTAACGGTTGATTTTACCCACCAATTTAACGATAAAACCAGTTTGCCGGTATTGGGCTCGTGCCTTGTCGATATCAATAATGACGGTATTGATGAATTATTTATGGGTGGAGGAAGCACGCAGGAAGATGCTTTGTTTCAATATAAAGATGGCGCATTTATAAATATTGCTGCCGAAGTAAAATTACCTGCAAAAAAAGGAAATACTTTGGGTGCTGTTTCTTATGATTTCAATCAGGATGGATTTACGGATATATTGGTTACCAGAGACAGCGGCGTTTTTGTTCTGTTGAACGATAACGGCACTTTTTCATCGGAAGAAATCAATGTTCATCTGAATGAAAAATCAACGCCAATTTCTTTGACATTGGGCGATTTTAACCAAGACGGATTTATAGATATGTTTGTGGCAGGTTACATTAAAGTTGAGTTGATGGAAGGCCAAACCATTTTCAACGATAAAAAATATGGAGGATCCAGTGTTTTGTTGTTGAACAATGGCGATAATACTTTTAAGGACATCACAAAATCGGCCGGATTGGAATATGTCCATAACACTTTTCAAGGCATTTTTGTGGATGTAAATAACGACAGTAAACTAGATTTGGTGGTGGCGTATGATACCGGCGAACCGCGAATTTATATCAATCAGGACGGAATGTCTTTTAAGTTGAAAAACAATCCGTTAACTGGCAAGTATTCCTATCCTATGGGAATTGCCGTTGGAGATTATGACAACAATAAAGCACCGGATTTCTTTTTCTCAAATACGGGAACTTCAGTGCCAAAAGCTTTGGCAAAAGGTGATTTAAGGGAAGGACAGGAGCTGCATACCGACTGGATTTTATTTAATAACAACGGTAATGGCGAATTTACCAATACTGCAAAAAACACAAATATCGCGGAATTTGAATTTTCTTGGGGTGCTATTTTTGAAGACTTCAATTTAGACGGAAAACAAGATTTGGCAGTGGCCGAAAATTATATTGCGTTTCCGCCGCAGGCACTTTTTAAATTGCCTTGCCGTTTTCTGGTGCAATTGGACAATGGAACTTTTGCTGCAACCGAACAACAGGCAAATGTGGTCAATAAAAATTATGCCATCACGCCGCTAAGCAGCGATTTTAACAATGATGGATATCCGGATTTGGTTTACGCAAACTTAAACGGTGATGTAAAAGTGTTTATCAACAATGGCGGAAAAGCGAATTTTGTAAAAGTAAGATTGCGGGATAAACCTGAATTAATTGGAGCTTCCGTTACGGTAACTTCAGAAAATGGCACGCAAACTAACTATAATATTATTGGAGAAGGATTGTGCAGCGACCAGTCCAATACCCTAATTTTTGGCTTGGGCAACGCTAAAAACATCACAGCTATCACTATAAAAGACTCAAATGGAAATACGCAAACAATAGAAAATGCAGAAATAAACACGACTATTCTAGTTGGAAAATACTAATATCTTTTAATGAAGAAAAAAATCATCAATTACAGCATTTATGCGGTTTTTGTTTTTGGAATTTTAGGAGCAGGAAACTTGGCTTATAAAGAGTTTTTATATGAAGGAGCTTGCCCTAAACTGGGTGTAATTCCGGCTTGTTATATTATTTTTGGCTGTTTGATTATCCCATTTGTAGCCCATGTTTTAAATAGGGGAAAAGCAGTTTATTTCTTCTTTGTTTCATTTGCTTTGGTCATTGCAACTTATGCTACAATTGGCCAATTATTTGGTAATGTGCAATGCCCAAAAATGGAAAACGGATTTCCGATGTGTTATGTTTCCTTTGGAATTTTCTTTAGTTTGGTGTTGTTGAAATTTCTTCACGCCAGAAAAACAGAATAATTTTCAAGTAGATTTATAAAAAGTCAGAAAAATCAACCTAAAACACTGTTGCTTTTGTTTCTATCAACTCTAAAAATTCCTGCTATGAAACTCTTTTGTTATTAA
>JAVVEF010000184.1:0-3124 GCA_032251275.1 Lutibacter sp. | reverse complement strand
ATACTAAGTTTTGCACTTGAACAACAAAAAGAAGTTGAAGTGAACAATGACATGTTGCTTGTTGCAAATACAATCGAAGAGAGCAAAGAGTTACAGTTATTGCTTAACAGTCCTGTTTTAAAAACTGAACTTAAAAAATCAGCTTTAAAAGAAATTTTTGCAGGCAAAACGAGTCCTTTAACAATAGGTTTAATCAATCTTTTAATCGACAACAAAAGATTGCCGATTTTAAGTGAGGTTGCAAAAAAATATAACGTGATTTTTGATTCGTTGAAAGGTATAGAAGTGGCGAAAGTTACTACCGCAATTCCGTTGACTGAAGAATTGAATCAACAGGTTTTAAGAAAAATAATTGAAATTACCGGAAAACAGGCAACTATTGAAAGCATTATAAATCCTGATATTATTGGCGGATTTATACTTCGTGTTGGCGATATTCAATATGATGCAAGTGTTGCAAATAAATTACAAGTGCTGAAAAGACAGTTTGAAAACGGAAGTTTTAGCGCATAACTACATAATAAAAAGAATTTAGTTTTAAAAAATAGAAAGAATGGCATCAATAAAACCAGCTGAAGTATCAGCAATTTTAAAACAACAATTGGCGGGATTTGAAGCATCTGCTTCATTAGACGAAGTTGGAACCGTATTGCAAGTGGGTGATGGAATCGCACGTGTTTACGGTTTGGCAAATGTGCAATATGGCGAGCTAGTTGAATTTGAAGATGGAATGGAAGGAATGGTACTTAACCTTGAAGAAGACAATGTTGGGGTTGTATTATTGGGTCATTCAAGAGCAATAAAAGAAGGATCTATTGTAAAACGTACAGAAAGAATTGCTTCCCTAAAAGTGGGTGAAGGCATTGTTGGTCGTGTGGTAGATACCTTAGGAAACCCAATCGACGGCAAAGGCCCAATTCAGGGAGAAACTTTTGAAATGCCTTTAGAGCGTAAAGCTCCGGGTGTTATTTTCCGCGAACCGGTTACCGAACCATTACAAACAGGCTTAAAAGCGGTTGATGCAATGATTCCGGTTGGCAGAGGACAACGTGAGCTTATTATTGGCGACCGTCAAACCGGAAAATCAACAGTGGCAATTGACACCATTATCAATCAAAAAGAATTTTACGATGCCGGCGTTCCGGTTTATTGTATTTATGTCGCTATTGGCCAAAAAGGTTCAACAGTGGCGAATATCGCAAGTTTATTTGAAGAAAAAGGAGCTATGGCTTACACCACAATTGTGGCTGCCAACGCTTCTGACCCTGCTTCCATGCAGGTTTACGCTCCAATGGCAGGTGCTGCAATTGGGGAGTATTTTAGAGATACCGGCCGTCCTGCATTAATTGTTTATGATGATTTGTCTAAACAAGCAGTTGCCTACCGCGAAATTTCATTATTGTTACGTCGCCCACCGGGACGTGAAGCATATCCTGGAGACGTATTTTACTTACACTCCCGTTTGTTGGAACGTGCCGCAAAAATCATCAACAACGATACGATTGCAGCGCAAATGAATGATGTACCACCTTCATTGGTTGGAAAAGTAAAAGGAGGCGGGTCTTTAACGGCTTTGCCAATTATTGAAACGCAGGCAGGTGACGTATCGGCTTATATCCCAACAAACGTTATTTCCATTACCGACGGACAAATTTTCTTGGAGTCGGATTTGTTTAATTCAGGGGTGCGTCCGGCCATCAACGTAGGTATTTCGGTATCTCGTGTTGGAGGAAATGCCCAAATTAAATCGATGAAAAAGGTAGCTGGAACTTTGAAATTAGACCAGGCACAATACCGTGAATTGGAAGCGTTTGCAAAGTTTGGATCTGATTTAGATGCAGCAACCCTGAATGTTATTGAAAAAGGAAAGCGCAACGTTGAGATTTTAAAGCAAAATGAGAGTGACCCTTTTAAAGTTGAAGATCAAATCGCTATCATTTATGCGGGTTCCAAAAACTTATTGAGAGCGGTTCCTGTTGAAAAAGTAAAGGAATTTGAACGCGACTATCTTGCTTACCTGAATGCAAAACATAGAGATGCATTGGATTTGTTAAAAGCAGGTAAATTAACCGATGAGGTTATTGATACCTTAACCATAGCAGCGAAAGAAATTTCAGCTAAATACGTTTAATCCCCTCCTGACCTCTCTGAAATGGAGGAAAGAGTTTATATTAATAACTATTTGAAAAGGATTTAGGATAGGAAAAAATGGCAAACTTAAAAGAAATACGAAACAGAATTACATCCATTGGATCAACCATGCAAATTACCAGTGCCATGAAAATGGTATCTGCAGCAAAGTTGAAAAAAGCACAAGATGCAATTACACAAATGCGTCCGTATGCCAATAAGTTGACGGAGCTTTTGCAAAGTTTAAGCGCTACTTTGGAAGATGATATTGAAAATGTTTATGCAGAACAAAGAGTGGTTTCAAAAGTATTGATGGTTGCAATTACTTCAAACAGAGGTTTATGCGGCGGATTCAATTCTTCTGTAATTAAAGGTACCATAAAACATATTGAGGACAATTACCAAGGAAAGCAGGTTGATATTTTCTCCATCGGAAAAAAAGGTTATGATATTTTATCGAAGAATTTTACTGTTATTGAAAAACATAATGATGTTTACGACGATTTAACCTTTAACAATGTTGCCGTAATTGCAGAAAGCATTATGGATTTGTATGCGAAGGGGAAATATGATAAAATTGAATTGGTTTACAACCGTTTTAAAAATGCAGCTACCCAAATATTGACGTATGAGCAATTTTTACCGATTGAACTTGTTGAAGTTGAAGGTAAAATGAATGTTAGCACCGATTATATTTTTGAACCAAACAAGGCTGAAATTATATTGCAATTGATACCAAAATCCTTAAAAACGCAGTTGTATAAAGCAGTAAGAGATTCTTATGCTTCAGAACATGGCGCCCGTATGACAGCAATGCATAAAGCGACAGACAATGCAACGGAATTGCGCGACGATTTAAAATTAATATACAATAAAGCTCGTCAGGCCGCCATCACAAACGAAATTTTAGAAATTGTTGGAGGAGCGGAAGCTTTGAACAATTAGGCGAACGGTAGAGAGCCAAATTTTCTGCACCTGAGGCTCTTATAATTAG
>JAVVEF010000183.1:0-3132 GCA_032251275.1 Lutibacter sp. | reverse complement strand
ATTTGGCAAAGTTTTGCTGAAAATGAAGAATGCTGGCTCGAAGCAATTTTCGATTTGCCCAAATTACGATTGGCCAACGCAACATTTGATGCCAATGAAGATGGCGGAAAAGACACGATTGCTGAAAATTTACATAAAATTTTAAAAGAAACCCAAAAGTTGAATCCGGCATTTTTAAATTCGGAAAAGGGATTTTTGGTAAAAACCAATCTAAATTTCCCGCGAAACTGGGGATTGGGATCTTCTTCAACCTTAATCAACAACATCGCAAATTGGGCAAAGGTGAATCCGTACAAATTATTGGAAAACACTTTTGGCGGCAGCGGTTACGACATTGCCTGCGCACAGCACAATTTGCCGATTTTATTTACGAAAAACCATTCAGAAATTATTGATGAAGAGGTAAATTTCAATCCGAATTTTATGGATCAAT
This sequence comes from Lutibacter sp., assembly GCA_032251275.1. Classification (GTDB taxonomy): domain Bacteria; phylum Bacteroidota; class Bacteroidia; order Flavobacteriales; family Flavobacteriaceae; genus Lutibacter. The sequence continues at coordinate 2,699 of JAVVEF010000183.1, read as the reverse complement.
TGTATTTTGTGCATCTGAATAAAAAACAAAATAGCAGGGAAGGTATTGAACGTTATAAAAAAATGAAGGGAAATCTGACTTCAGAAATCAAACAAATATCCGAATTGTCTGATGCTTTTTTGACCTGTGAAAATTTAACCGATTTTGAAAAATTGATAAAAGCACATGAGCAAATCGTTTCCAAAACAATTCAATTAGAGCCAATTCAAGTTGAAATATTTTCCGATTATTTCGGCCAAACCAAAAGTTTGGGCGCTTGGGGCGGAGATTTTATTTTGGCTACCGGGAATGAGGATAGTCCATATTATTTTAATAAAAAAGGTTTTTCAACCGTGATTCCTTATCAAAAAATGGTTTTGTAAGCCCCCTAGCCCCCGAAGGGGGAACTTATCGCAATTAAAAAATAGATTTAAGAATTTTATTAAAGAAGTTGTTGTAAAAAATAATTAATGCAAAAGAAATTTATAGTTATTGGAGGAGGCGCAGCCGGCTATTTTGCTGCTATAAATGCCGCTGAAATGCATCCTGATTTGGAAGTTATTATTTTAGAAGGAAGCCCAAATGTGCTGCAAAAAGTAAAAGTTTCGGGCGGCGGACGCTGCAATGTAAGTCACGCTTGTTTTACCCCAAATGAATTGGTTGAATTTTATCCGCGCGGAAAAAAGGAATTGTTGGGGCCGTTTCATCAATTTATGACCGGAGACACCATGGAATGGTTTGGAAACAGGGGGGGTCCATTAAAAATTGAAGACGACAATCGTATTTTTCCCGAATCCAATTCATCACAAACAATAATCGATTGTTTTTTGGAAAGCGCAAAAAATGCGGGCGTTCAGCTTAAAACCAGCACAAGAGTTGATGCCATTGAAAAAAATGGGGAGAAGTTTACCATAAAAACAAATGCTGAAATTTTTATGGCCGATTTTTTATTGGTTGCTGCCGGAAGCAATGCCAAGGTTTGGGCAATGTTGGAAGGTGTGGGACACACCATCATAAAACCTGTTCCTTCTTTATTTACCTTTAATATTGTTGATGAAAGACTAAAAGACATTCCGGGAATTTCAGTTCCAAAAGCTTCCGTGAATGTTGTAAACTCAAAATTAGAAGAACAAGGGCCTTTGTTAATAACGCATTGGGGATTAAGCGGACCGGGAATTTTAAAGCTTTCAGCTTGGGGTGCTTTGGAATTTCATCAAAAAGAGTATCAGTTTGAAATTGAAGTCAATTGGCTGTCGAAATCCTTTGAAAATGTGTTAAACGAATTGAAAGCTGCCAAAAAAGAACAGTCAAAAAAGCAAGTGGTTTTGCGTACTGTTTTTGAAGAAATCTCCAAAAGATTGTGGGAAAAACTGGTCACTGCGGCACAAATTTCTGCCGATTTCCAATGGGCGCAATTGAGCAATAAACAATTGGAAGAATTAGCGCTTCAACTTACAAAATGCACTTTTAAAGTAACCGGAAAAAGCACTTTTAAAGATGAATTTGTGACTGCCGGCGGAGTAGATTTAAAGGAAATCAACTTTAAACGTTTTGAGAGCAAACTGCATAAAAATCTGTTTTTTGCCGGAGAAGTCCTTAATATTGATGCGGTTACGGGAGGATTTAATTTTCAAAATGCATGGACTGGCGGGTGGATTGTAGCACAATCGGTAGGCCCCCTAACCCCCGAAGGGCAATGTCATTAAGTTAAGAGATAATTAAATAAAAACCATTGGGTTACGAACCAAAAATTGGTTCTTTGTAATTGCAAAAAAACCTAACCCAATGATTGATGCAAATAAAAAAATAATAGGAGAGTTAAAAGCATTTTTAAACGTTATAAGTTCTAAACCTGAGTTAAAAGAATTATTCACTGGAAAACCTTCCGATTTTAGCAGGAATAGGAAATTAACCTTTGATAGAACTATCTTTTTGATACTCAATATGCTCAAACGGAGTCTAGCAATAGAAGTTCGAGAATTTTTCGAACTTATTGGAAATGAAAATATTAGTTGCTCAAAGGCAGCATTTACTATTCAGAGAAAGAAGTTGAAATCTTCATTTTTTGAGTTATGGAATAAGTTGTTGGTTGATTGTTTCTATAATTATTATGGGGAGAATGTTAAAAAATGGAATAATTTTTTGTTAATCGGCGTTGATGGCTCAACCGCCTATTTATTTGATAAAAAAGAGGTTAAGAACTATTTTGGAGTTCAGGAAAATCAGTTTACGCAAACTCCAATTGCCAGGGTTATGAAATTTTATGATGTGCTCAATAAGATAAACATATTTTCAAAAATTTGTTCCATAAAAATATCTGAACAAGCCATTGTGTCAAATCATCTAGAAAAGCTTCCAGAAAATAGCTTGTCAATTTACGACAGAGGTTTTCCAAGTTTTTCGCTAATGTATTTACTAATAAACCAAGAAAGAACACGCCATTTTGTGATGCGCTGCAAATCTTGTTTTAACAAACAAGTTATTGCGTTTGTCAATAGTTCGCAAGATGATATTATAGTGGAAATGTTCCCAAACGACAACGCAATAGAAAAAATATACCAATACAAATATTCAGTGTCAAAGAAAACCTCCATTAAAATACGAATGGTAAAAGTTGTCTTAAACACCGGTGAAATAGAGGTTTTATTGACCAATTTATATAATCCCTTAAATCCGCAAGTAGTTAATTTGTTGTTTTAGGATCTAATTTGTAGTGTAAA
>JAVVEF010000182.1:0-3141 GCA_032251275.1 Lutibacter sp. | reverse complement strand
CCAATGAAAACGCTATTTTTGATTAACCTAAATTTTATTTAGGACAGTATTGGTTATAATTCTTTAATTGCCCAAAAATAAAGAGTTTAATCACAATAGGAGATGACAAAAATCACCATGCACAATTTTAATTTTGTCAAATAAGAAGCTAGAAAGCAAGAATTAATCTCATAGAAATAAAAAAGCCTCACAAACTCAATGTTTACAAGGCTTTCTAAGTTTTAAAAGTGGTCCCTCTTGGGGGCTTCCCTCGACTTCGCCTGCCTAGAGGACAGGCTGTCTCGGGATAAACTTCTTGCCTGTTTTGGTAAATAAAAAAAGATCTACAATAAATGTAAATCTTCTCTCTTTTGTGGTCCCACTTGGGCTCGAACCAAGGACACCCTGATTATGAGTCAGGTACTCTAACCAGCTGAGCTATGGGACCTAAAACTGGTTTGCAATATTACCACTATTTTCGTTTACGCACAATAATTTTAAGCAATTTTTAAATATTTATTAAATTCCAATATAACCTTCTGCCTATTAGAATAACACGGTTTTCACTGAATTTAAATTTTATCGAAATTTTGTTTGAACCATACTTTTTGGTATTCTCTTTTTAATACCAAATAGGTAATTTCTTCAATGCTGGTGGTTAAATTATCGTTCTTCAGTTTGGCCAATTCGTTTTCAGGCACATCAATTCTGTACAACAGGTTTAAATAATCATCGTATTGGTTGTTGATTAAATTCAGTAAAATAGCGAACAATTCATTTTTCAGTTGCGCAGGAGATGCTTTAAAATCAAAACTTCCCGCAACGTTTGCCAACTGAAAGTCCTTGTTTAACTGCGCAATCAATTGCACATATAAATCTTCAATGGCAATTGCATTTAACAATTCCTCGGTATTTTTTGCAGGCAACATTAAATAGTACGTTTCATTAAAGCAAGTCCGAAGTTTTTAAGCAATTCCTTTTTATCATAGGCAATATCCATATTTTCCAATTCCTTAAAAGCCAAATTTGTATAAAAGGCAATTTCATTTTTGGTAATTTCCGGGATGTTATTGCTTTCAAAAATTCGCGTTACTTCTTTTAACTTATTATTGCTTTGTGCTCTGGAAGCATAAAAATCCATCAACTTTTCTTTGTCTTCCGTGCCGCAGACTTCAATGGCCTTTAAGAATAAAAATGTCTTTTTATTTTCGGCAATATCACCTCCTATTTGTTTCCCGAAGAGTACTTCATCACCAAAAGTATCCAAATAATCATCTTGTAACTGGAAAGCAATGCCAAGATTCAATCCGAAATCATATATTTTTTCGGCTTCATCGTCTTCAACTTTGGCGATGATGGCACCCATTTTCATAGCTGCCGCCACCAAAACGGAAGTTTTATAGGTAATCATTTTTAAATACCTTGGAATGGTCACATCATTTCTGCTTTCAAAATCAACATCCAATTGTTGTCCTTCGCAAACTTCCAAAGCAGTTTTGCTGAAAAGCTTCATCAATTTTTGATAAACAACCGGATCATAATTTTCTAAACATTGATACGCCATAATCAACATAGCATCACCAGACAAAATTCCGGTATTGATATTCCATTTTTTATGGACAGTTTCAAAACCCCTTCTTATGGGCGCGCTGTCCATAATATCATCGTGCACCAAAGTGAAATTGTGGAAAATTTCTATGGCCAACGCGGCATCATAGGCATCTTTTACTTGTCCGTTAAAAATTTTGCAAGTCATTAAAGTCAATATCGGCCGCAAGCGTTTTCCACCAATTTGAAGAATATAATGAATGGGTTCATATAAATTAGCGGGCTCTTTTACGCCAATTTTCTCGTTTAAATAACCAACAAAAGCTTCTTTATAAGTTTCAATAATCTTCATTATGCGTAGAAATTTGTTGTAAAAATACATCATTCAAAGCAAATTAAAAAAATGCCAAATGAAATTACAAAATAAATATAAAAAACTTTGGAAACTTTTTTTGTATTTAAAGTTTCCATTCGTATATTTGCATCCTGAAATTAAAAAAGGAATATGACATGAAGGAAATCATTTTAAAAAAAGCCGGCGAAATATTTTTAAAGTACGGATTTAAAAGTGTGACGATGGATGATATTGCCAACGATTTGGGCATTTCTAAAAAAACAATTTATAAGTATTATAAAAACAAGGTGGAGCTTGTAGATGAAGTTGTTTGCTATTTTCACCAAGATATGCACAAAACCATCACCAATATTTGTGCTTTGGGACACAATGCCATTCAGGAAAATTTTGAAATAAAAAAAGTGTTTAAGGAAATGTTCAAAAATTCTGACGATTCTCCAATGTATCAGTTAGAAAAATACTACCCTAAAACCTATAAAAAAATTATTGACAGTGAATTTGTGGTTTTTAAAGACTGTATTGCCACAAATTTAAAAAAAGGAATTAAAGAAGGCCTTTACAGAAAAAACATCAATGTGGAACTTGTGACAAAATTCTACTTTTCATTAATGCTGAGCCTGCACAATTCAAATTTGCACACCTACAATAAAAACACCTTAGCTAAATTAGAAACCAGTGCTATTGAATACCATACAAGAGCTATTGCAACCGAAAAAGGATTAAAAGTTTTAGAAGAACAATTAGAAAAAAAGGAAATTTAAGCATGAAAAAAATTATCATTATAGGAATCGGAATCCTATTCAATTTTACTGTTAATGCCCAGGAAAACATCACATTATCATTGCAACAAGCCATTGATTACGCCCTGAAAAATAGCTACGCAACCATCAATGCAAACAGGGATGTGGATGCCGCCAAATTGAAAAAATGGGAAACCACCACCATTGGTTTACCGGAAATAAGCGCAAAAATAGACTATCAAAACTGGATTAAGCAACAAGTTTCTTTAATCCCCGCAGAATTTTTTGGAGGCAATCCGGGTGAATTGGCAGAAATTGAATTTGGTACAAAACACAATATGAACGCCTCCGCCACTTTAAATCAACTTATTTTCGACGGATCTTATTTGGTGGGTTTGCAATCGGCAAAAACGTATTTGAAAATTTCTGAAAACGCGAAAGAAAAAACCGAACTCGGCATCAGGGAAGCGGTAATCAACGCCTACGGAAATGTGCTTTTGAGTGAAGAAAGCATTTCAA
>JAVVEF010000181.1:0-3165 GCA_032251275.1 Lutibacter sp. | reverse complement strand
CACCGCCTTTCTTTTGAAAAACCTTCAACTTTACTGTTGAAGGTTTTTTTTTGTCTTTAAGTGTTAGAATTTTTAAAGTAATTCTATAATTATGGTTTTTTTAATCGTATTTTGTTGTGTTTAACTTTTAAATCATCATAATGAAACATCAGAATTATAAGAATCACGGAAAATATGTGTTTGGATATCACGTAATAACACTTTTGGCCATTCTGGCTTTTTTGGGCGGATCAATACGAAACTTATGGAAGGCATCTGAGGATAATTTAAATTCAGCTTCATTATTGGTTTTGCTGGCTTTTATTTTATTCTTTATGTTTTATTTCATAAGATCATTCGCTTTAAAAGCCCAAGACAGGGCTATTAGAGCAGAAGAAAAATTAAGATATTTCATTTTAACGGGAAAATCAATCAGCAATAATTTAACTACCCGTCAATTTGTGGGATTGCGTTTTGAATCTGATGATGAATTTGTGGCAATGGCTGATAAAGCAGCGATGCAAAATCTTTCGGAAACCGATATTAAAAAGGCAATTGTAAATTGGAATGCCGATAATTATCGTGTTTGATACACTTTTCTTATGTCACAAAAATATTAATCCTTCTATTTTTTGGAGGATTTTTTCTTTCATTTTAATTGATATAAATCAGAAATGTTATTTTTTATAGACAGTGGTCAATTAAGTCATAAAAAGGGATTATAGGTAGCATAAATTTAATAATTTAGCCAAAAATAAATTCAATGAACTATTTGAAGCATGTTGGGAAGTATTTTATCATGCTTCGACAAGTTTTCAGAAAACCTCAGAAATGGTCGGTTTTCAGGGAAATGTTGTTTAGGGAAATTGAAGATTTGGGATTAAAGTCCTTAGGAATAATTGCATTCATCTCTTTTTTTGTAGGTGGTGTTATTGCTATTCAAACTGCCTTAAATGTTGATAATCCTTTTATTCCTAAATACCTAATTGGTTTTGCCACTAAACAATCAATGATTTTGGAATTTGCGCCCACTTTTATGAGTGTGATTTTGGCCGGTAAAGTTGGATCTTACATTTCGTCGAGTATTGGCACCATGCGCGTAACCGAACAAATTGATGCGCTGGAAGTTATGGGAATCAATTCTTTAAATTATTTGGTTTTGCCTAAAATTATAGCAACCGTATTTTTTTACCCATTGTTAATTTCATTGGCTATGTTTTTGGGGATTTTGGGTGGTTACGCCGCAGGAACATTGACAGATTTGTTTTTTAGCGAAGATTATCTTTACGGTATTCGGCTTGATTTTGATCCATATTATATACAATATGCTTTAATAAAAACAGTGGTTTTTGCTTTTGTGATTGCAACAATCCCAGCTTATCACGGCTATTATGTCAAAGGCGGTTCTTTGGAAGTGGGCAGGGCTAGTACACAGGCTGTTGTTTGGACCAGTGTTGTGATTATTTTATTAAATTATTTTTTAACCCAAATGCTACTGGCGTAAATGATTGAAGTTATAGATTTATATAAAGAATTTAAAGGTATTCCAGTTTTAAAAGGCGTCTCAACAACTTTTGAAAAGGGAGTGACTAGTATGATAATAGGCCAGAGTGGATCAGGTAAAACTGTTTTTTTGAAGTGTTTGGTTGGATTACATATTCCGGAAAGTGGGATCATTTGTTTTGATGGCAGAAAGCATACCGAGCTCGACATTAAAGAACATCGGTTATTAAGGCAAGAAATTGGCATGGTTTTTCAGGGCGGCGCACTATATGATTCTTTAACGGTTGAAGAAAATATTATGTTTCCGCTAAAAATGTTTGCCGATCAATCTTTATCTGAAATGCGAGATCGTGTAAATTTTGTTTTGAAACGAGTAAATTTGGAGGATGCGAATACGAAATTTCCTGCAGAATTGTCTGGCGGAATGCAAAAACGTGTTTCCATTGCCCGAGCCATTGTAATGAATCCAAAATACTTGTTTTGTGACGAACCCAATTCTGGTTTAGATCCGAACACAGCAACCGTCATTGATAATTTAATCAAGGAAATTACAGAAGAATATCAAATAATTACAGTGATAAACTCCCACGATATGAATTCTGTGATGGAAATTGGTGAAAAAATTATTTTTTTAAAAGATGGTGTAAAAGAATGGGAAGGATCCAATAAGGAGATTTTTATTACTGAAAATGAAGCGGTTGTAAATTTTGTGTATTCTTCCAATTTATTTAGGAAAGTTAGAGAGGCATATTTAAAAGAAATAAAGTAGGTTATAAGTTTGTTTTAATTAAATATACCATTATATTTGCACCCGCTAAAAAGAAAGAGATTGACCTGGTAGCTCAGTTGGTAGAGCACCTCCCTTTTAAGGAGGTGGTCCTGGGTTCGAGCCCCAGCCCGGTCACAAAAAGCTTCTCAAGATAGAGGAGCTTTTTACTTTAAAATTTTGGTGAGATACTCAAGTGGCCAACGAGGGCAGACTGTAAATCTGCTGCGCAAGCTTCGAAGGTTCGAATCCTTCTCTCACCACAAAAGCCCCAAACAAATTTGTTTGGGGCTTTTTTCGTCATTTTTACATAAAATGTTTAACTTAATTTTAATATTATTAAACAAAATTATATCTTTGCACCAAATTGAACAATTTCGTTATGGTAAAAAAAGTTGCACTTTTCATTTTTTCATTATGCCTTTCTGTAGGGTTTTCACAAAATAACGGTACGATTAAAGGTAAAGTAATCGATATGCAAACAAGAGGCCAAATGCCTTTTGTAAATGTTATAGTTGTTGGTACAGAGATTGGCGCAATTTCAGATGAAAATGGCGCTTTTATCATTAAAAATGTTCCGTTGGGTTATGTTAAAGTTCAAGCATCTTATTTGGGATATTTAGCTACCACATCTGAGGACTATTTGGTGACCAATGAAAAAACGCCATTTATTAACATTGAATTGATGCAAGATAATGAGCAATTGGATGAAGTGGTTGTGCAAAGCAAACTATTCAAAAAATCAATAGAAAGCCCGTTATCGCGGCAATCTCTTGGAATTGCTGAAATTGAAAGGAATCCAGGCGGTAACAGGGATGTTTTAAAAGTGATTCAATCGCTTCCCGGTGTGGCTTCAAACCCGGGCTTCAGAAATGATATCATTATTAGGGGCGGATCGCCTGTTGAAAATAAATTTT
>JAVVEF010000180.1:0-3234 GCA_032251275.1 Lutibacter sp. | reverse complement strand
TATAGTTATTATAAAAAACCTTCACTTTTATTAATATTTAGTCTTATTTTGTACCAAGAAACGAATATCTTTAATTTATCAGTTTGAAAAATATCACCATAGCCATAGACGGATTTTCATCAACAGGAAAAAGCACCATAGCCAAAGAGTTGGCAACTAAATTGAAATATGTTTATGTTGATTCCGGCGCCATGTATCGGGCGGTTACTTTATATGCGATGCAGCACAACCTGATTTCTGAAGAATCTTTTTTAAAAGTAAGGCTAATCGATGCATTAGACAACATCAATTTGGCATTTAAGTTTAATCCGACTTTGGGTTTTGGGGAAATCTATTTAAATGATGTGAATGTTGAAACTGAAATTCGGAACATGAAAGTTTCTAGATTGGTCAGCAAAGTTGCTGAAGTTCCCGAAGTGCGAAAAAAATTGGTGGAACAGCAACAGCAAATGGGTAAAAACAAAGGTGTGGTGATGGATGGCAGAGATATTGCAACGGTGGTTTTTCCTGATGCGGAATTGAAAATATTTATGACAGCTTCCGCAGAAAAACGTGCAAAAAGAAGATTTGATGAATTTTTGGATCGCGGAGAGCAGGTTACATTCGACGAAACCTTGAAAAATGTGGAATATCGCGACCATATTGATACCACGCGAAAAGATTCCCCATTGGTGAAGGCAAAAGATGCCATCGAAATTGACAATTCAACCTTGACAAGAAAAGAACAATTTGAAAAAGTTTATAAATTAGCTTTGGCAATTATTGAAAGGAACTAAACTAAGGAATATTCAAATATTTATGCGTTTGTAAGGAAACTTTCCACTTGGGATTTTTCATCACATATTCTACAATTAACGGCATCATTTTTTCTCGGTTGCTCCACTCTGGCTGTAAAAATAATTCGCAACTTTCGCCAACTTTGGCAGCTTGTTCTTCCGCAAATTTGAAATCATTTTTATTAAAAACAATGACTTTCAATTCGTGGCACTTTGGATAAATTTCAGCCAATGGCAACTTATTTTTTTTTGGAGAAAGGCAAATCCAGTCCCAAGTGCCGCTCAATTTATAAGCGCCAGAAGTTTCTATATGTGTTTTGATGTTATTGGTTTTCAATGTATTTGTAATATAATCCAACTCCCACATTAAAGGCTCTCCACCAGTAATAACTACTGTATTTGCATATTTTTTTGCATTTGCCACAATACTGTCAGCACTTGTCGGCGGATGTAGTTTTGCATTCCAGCTTTCTTTCACGTCACACCAATGGCAACCAACATCACAACCGCCAATTCTTATAAAATAAGCCGCTTTTCCCGTATGAAATCCTTCGCCCTGAATGGTGTAAAATTCCTCCATTAACGGCAGCATTTCGCCCTTGGCCAATAATTCTTTTGTACTTGCATTTACCATGCTGCAAATATAAGATTTAGGAACGGAATAAATATTTGCAACTTAGTTTCTTTTCAAATTTTTAGTTTCAGTTTATTTCTTATTTTTACAAAAATTATTCAAAATGACCAGAGAAGAAATTTTTTTCAATCATATCACAGCAGGTTATCAAACCAAAGGCGATTATTTCACTTTGGGTTCGGCAATGTTAGACGGTAAAACAATTAAGGAAGCCTATGTAAATGTTCCTTTAAAAACACTGAACCGACACGGATTGATATCTGGCGCAACAGGAACCGGGAAAACAAAATCTTTGCAGGTGATGGCTGAAAATTTGTCTGAAAAAGGAATTCCTGTGTTGTTGATGGATGTAAAAGGTGATTTAAGCGGATTGGCGCAACCGAGTGCCGGGCATCCAAAAATTGATGAACGACACGCCGCGATTGGTTTGCCTTATGAAGCGAAAAAATTTCCTGTTGAAATACTTACTTTGTCCGGACAAGACGGTGTTAGGCTGCGCGCTACCGTGTCAGAATTTGGGCCAGTCCTGCTTTCCAGAATATTGGAGTTGCCTGAAGCGCAAAGCGGCATTGTTTCCATCATTTTTAAATATTGTGACGATCACAAATTTCCTTTATTGGATTTAAAAGATTTCAAAAAAATACTTCAATATGCCACCGCTGAAGGAAAAGAGGAAATTCAAAAGGAATATGGCTTAATTTCTACGGCAAGTACCGGAGCAATTTTACGCAAAATTGTTGAAATTGAGCAACAAGGCGGAAATTTGTTTTTTGGCGAGCGCTCTTTTGATGTTCTGGATTTGGTGAGAATTGATGAAAACGGAAGGGGAATCATTTCCATTTTGCGTTTAACGGATATTCAGGACAAACCCAAGCTATTCTCAACATTTATGCTGCAATTATTGGCGGAAGTGTATGCAACCTTTCCGGAACAGGGCGACAGCGACCAGCCGGAACTGGTGATTTTTATTGATGAAGCGCATTTAATTTTCAATGAAGCCTCAAAAGCATTGCTTTCCCAAATTGAAAGCATTGTGAAATTAATTCGATCAAAAGGCATCGGATTGTTTTTTGTGACCCAAAATCCGAATGATGTTCCTGAAGAAGTTTTGGGACAATTGGGTTTAAAAATACAACATGCGCTGCGCGCATTTACGGCCAAAGACCGAAAAGCCATCAAATTGGCCGCAGAAAATTATCCTGATTCTGAATATTATGATGTTGACGAAGTGTTAACGCAAATGGGAATTGGAGAAGCTTTTGTTTCTGTTTTAAACGAAAAAGGAATTCCAACGCCGCTGGCCTGCACCATGATGCGCGCACCAATGAGCAGAATGGATATACTGACCGACAATGAATTGAAACAATTGATTGGGAACTCTCGTATTTACCATAAATACAACGAGGTAATCGACAGAGAAAGCGCTTATGAAATTTTATCGGAAAAAATTGAAAAAATAGTCGAAAAGGAACAGGCGGAAAGTAGAAAAAAAGAAGAAATTAAATCCTCAAAAACATCAAGAGCAAGAACAAGCACGCGCATGAATCCTGTTTTAAAAGTGGTGACAAGCGCAAGTTTTATAAGAGGAGTTTTGGGAATTTTAAAACGGGTCATGTAAATTTCAAATAAATATTAAAATTCATCGTTTTCAGTTAAAACAATTATAATCACAATACCCAGTTTATGTCCTTTTTTAAAAAAATCACTTATTTGCTTCTGGTTTCATTTTTATTTATTCAATGTGTCAAAAATGACCAGTTTTTAATTGGGGTTCTACCACGAATGTTGTGGAATTAGTAAATTAGCAAAAAAAAATGTTTTCAG
>JAVVEF010000179.1:0-3282 GCA_032251275.1 Lutibacter sp. | reverse complement strand
TTTTGGAAAACGGTGCTATGTGGGAAGAAGTCGCCAAAGTGCTTTCAAAAAGAAATCGTGTAATTTGCATCGATTTATTGGGCCATGGAAAAACAGGAAATCTGGGTTATATCCATTCCATGGAAGACCAGGCGCACATGGTGAAAGCGGTTTTGAATTATTTGAAATTGCGGAAATATGTTTTCGTCGGCCACAGTATGGGCGGTTATGTGGCGCTTGCTTTTGCAAAATTATTTCCATCAAATGTTAAAGGATTGTGTTTAATGAATTCCACGGCGTTGCCCGATTCCGAAGAAAAAAAATTAAACAGGGACCGGGCGATAAAAGCCGTAAAACAAAATCATAAAACGTTTGTAAGCATTGCAATTCCAGTGCTTTTTTTAGAAAAAAACAGGAAGATATTTATCGAAGAAATTGAACAAATTACCCAAGAAGCTTTGCAACTTTCGCCTCAGGCAATTATTGCCGCTTTGGAAGGAATGAAAATCAGAAAAAACCAAACTTCTATCTATAAAACGGCAAATTTCCCCATTCAAATGATTCTGGGAAAACTAGATCCCGCACTGGATTATGAATCCTTAATCAGCCAAACAAAAAACACCAATGTAAAAGTGGTTGAATTTCCCGATGGGCATATGAGTCATATTGAAAATAAAAATGAGCTGATTAAAGTTTTAAATCAATTATTAAAAAGCACTTAATTAAAAAGTGTATTCTGCGCCAAATACGGGTCCGTTTACATTTTCGCCTCCTAAAGAATTGGCATGATAACCAGTAAAAAGTCCCACATTTTTTAGGTGATATTTTAAATGTAACTTAAATTCATTCACTTCACTATAATTTATGAAACTTTGCTTGTACTTTGTTTGTAAACTAATTGGTTTAAACGGAAAAAATTCTGCGCCAATATTATATAAAAAACCCCAAGTATCCACATCATTTCCAACATACGACGCACCAATTCCCCACCAAAGCGAAACACCTTGTTCTCTTATTCTGTAATAGTTAACCATCATTGAAGATATATCCAAATATTCTTTTCCCTGAATAGATCTTTCCGAAAAATTTAAATGTGTGGCTTCAATTCCTAAAATTGGCAAAACCCTATAATTTGCAGACAATTCCAAAGCATTTATGTTGCTGTTAAATAATTGATTTATCCCAATTTTAAACAAACTGTTTTTAGCATAGTTTTCATTTAATTTTAAATATTCTCCTTTTGAATTATTGTAATAAGGATAAGGTGTTAACCCTCTGTATTCCGTATTTCCAATAATGGCGCCATAAAATGCATAAAAGGCTATATCCTCAACAATTTCGACAAAAAAAACATTTTTATTGTTATGTCTGCGAACGCCTCTTTTTTCGGAATTTTCATCTGAATCTTCTAAAATTCTTGAGCTTGTTGCATTTTTCTCTGATAAACGTTCTTTTGCTTTTTCAAGTTTTCCTTGAGAAAAAAAAACAAATGGGAATAAAAATATTAAGGCAAAAATAAAATTTTTCATCAGTCGCATAATTTTTTCAATTACAACAATTTTAGTGCCCAAACACTATTTTGAACTAAAAATCTCTCACGGCACATAGTAGAAGTGATTTATCAAATTTTTTACAAACTATTATTTAAGGCATTCCAGCCTTGGGCGGTTAATTTTATTTGCTGTCCGGCGCGTGTCACTAAATTTACGCCGTTGCTTTCATCGGTAATATGCCCAATGACGGTTAAATGCGGATTCCCTTTAATTTTAGAAAAATCATTTTGTGAAATGGTAAACAACAATTCATAATCTTCACCGCCGCTTAAAGCGATGGTTGTGCTGTTTAAATCGAATTCTTCACAAGTTGCAATCACTTGCGGATCTAACGGAATTTTTTCTTCATATAAATCGCATCCAACTTTTGATTGCGTGCAAATGTGCAATATTTCAGAAGAAAGTCCGTCAGAAATGTCAATCATCGCCGTTGGCTTCACTTCCAGCGCCGCAAATAATTCAACGATGTCTTTTCTGGCTTCGGGTTTCAATTGTTTTTCAATTAAATAGGTATAATTGGTTAAATCGGGTTGCGAATTTGGATTCACTTCAAAAACCCTTTTTTCACGTTCCAACACCTGCAATCCCAAATATGCTGCACCCAAATCGCCCGTTACCACCAACAAATCATTTGGTTTTGCGGTATTTCTGTACACAATGTCTTCTTTTTTTGCTTCACCAATGGCAGTAATGCCAATCAGCAATCCTTTTGTAGATGAAGTGGTGTCTCCACCAACCAAATCGACTCCGTATGTTTTACAAGCCAAATGAATTCCGGCATACAATTCTTCAACAGCTTCCAAAGGAAATCGGTTTGAAACAGCGATTGAAACCGTAATTTGGGTCGCAATTCCATTCATCGCATAAATATCGGAAACATTCACCACAACCGCTTTATAACCCAAATGTTTCAGCGGCATATAACTTAAATCGAAATGCACTCCTTCGACCAATAAATCGGTGGTCACCAAAATATTTTTGTCTTTTATTTCTAAAACTGCCGCATCGTCACCCACCCCCTTTATGGTGCTTTTTTGCTGAATATCAAATGATTGGGTTAAGTGTTTTATCAGGCCAAATTCTCCCAATTCAGACAAGCTTGTGCGCGTTTCGTTTTTATCTTCTGTCATTTTGCAAAGATAAATGTTTATAGGCAACAACTATGGCACTATTAAATTTATTCATACAAAAAAGGTTTTAAATACCGTTTTTTGTACTTATATTTGCGCTTATTTAGAATTAATCTATTTAAGCAATATGATAAAAGTTTCAGACATAGCGAAAAATAAAGTGATTGAGCTTATGAAAGACGATGGCTTTAACCCTGAAAACGACTTTGTTAGAGTTGGGGTAAAAAGTGGCGGTTGTTCCGGACTTTCTTATGACTTAAAATTTGACAAAGAACAAGTTGATGGCGACAAGGTTTTTGAAGACAATGGCGTAAAAATTATTGTTGATAAAAAAAGCTTTTTGTACCTTGTAGGAACAACTTTGGAATATTCCGGCGGTTTAAAAGGAACCGGATTTGTTTTTAAAAATCCGAATGCCCAACGAACATGCGGATGCGGTGAATCATTTTCACTGTAAAAAATTAAAAATTGAAAGATTTAAAAATAATGGCTATTTCTATTTAGAACAGCATTTGCGTTAGGGATTGTAGTGAAAATCCTTTTTTGATTCGCCGGATGGCGAATTAAAAAAGATTGTAACGAAAAGCCCGACCCGCAGGGTAACGCCCAAAACATTCATC
>JAVVEF010000178.1:0-3306 GCA_032251275.1 Lutibacter sp. | reverse complement strand
TTTATCCAAAATGCCTAAATACGCCAGTACTTCCAATACTGGTTTTGCGGCTGGTGTTGGCGTTGTCAAAAAAATAGTGCCATCATTTTTCAAACAGCATTTAAATTTTTTAAAAATTTCCGAAACTTCAGCTACTTCAATATGTTCTAATACAGCCAACATAACTATTGTGTCAAATGTTTTATTAAACATTGGTGTATGATCATAATTTACAATTGTATAATCTCCTTTGACAAATATTTTTAATTCTCCTTCATTTCCTCCAAAATCTAATACGTCACCAAGAAGATACTTTTTAACTTTACTAAAACGATAACTTTGAAGAAATTTTTCCAATCTTTTTTTACTGTCAATCATATTGCGCTATGTTTATTGCTTAGTAAATTATATTTTATAATACAGTAAATTGCCCTAAATCCATCTTTCCATCCTATTTTTTTTCCTTCTTCATAGGTTCTTCCATAATAACTAATGCCAACTTCATAAATTCTTATGTTTTTGATTTTAGACATTTTAGCAGTCACTTCAGGCTCAAATCCAAATCTTTTTTCTTGTAATATTAGCCCTTGAACAAGGTCGGTTCTAAACATTTTGTAACAAGTTTCCATATCAGATAAATTCAAATTGGTAAACATATTTGATAAAAATGTTAGAAACCTATTCCCTAATGTGTGCCAAAAAAATAATATTCTATGCGGTTTACCACCAATAAATCGTGAACCATAAACAATATCCGCAAAACCACTTATAATAGGTTTTAGTAAATCGTTATATTCTTGGGGATCATATTCTAAATCAGCATCTTGAATAATTAGAAATTCACCTGTTGCCATGCTAATTCCTGTATGCAATGCCGCTCCTTTTCCTTTGTTAATTTCGTGTTCAAAATAGATTATCTTAAACCCAGGATTATTTTTTATATAGCTGTGAATCGCACCTTTAGTGTCATCCGAAGAACAATCGTTTACAATGATAAGTTCTTTTTCAATACCATTTAATAATTCAACATCCTTTATTTTATCTAAAATTCTATGAACGGTTGCCGCTTCATTATATGCCGGCATTATAATGGAAAGTTTTTTGATCATCATTTTCTTTTCTGCAATTTTTTAAAAATCAAATGTAAGTTTTTTTATTATCAAAAGTTGAAAGTTAAAAATTAAAAAATCGTTTTGCGTTAAGGATTGAAGTGGAAATACTTTTTTTCTTCGCCTTTTCGGCGAACAAAAAAAGATTGCAACGGAAAGCCTGACCACTTTTTCAGTGGTAACGCCCAAAATATGGTTTTTTTAGCAAGTTGCTTTTTACCTGAAAAATTGTTTTATGATTTATTTTGTAACATTTTTAAGAATTGAACGTATAATATTGTAGACCCTTTATATTAACTAAAAAAATTAGTGGCTACTACATGAGACAACTTAAAATAACGAAACAGGTTACCAACAGGGAAACCGCATCTTTAGACAAGTACTTACAGGAAATTGGAAAAGTGGATTTAATTACTGCCGAGCAAGAGGTGGAATTGGCTCAGAAAATTAGAGCCGGCGACCAAATGGCTTTGGAAAAATTAACAAAAGCAAACTTGCGTTTTGTGGTATCTGTGGCAAAACAATACCAAAATCAAGGATTGACATTGCCAGATTTAATTAATGAAGGAAACTTGGGATTGATTAAAGCGGCGAAACGTTTTGATGAAACTCGTGGATTTAAATTTATTTCTTACGCCGTTTGGTGGATTCGCCAGTCGATTTTACAAGCTTTGGCGGAACAATCGCGTATTGTACGTTTGCCTTTGAACAAAATTGGCTCGATCAATAAAATTAATAAAATGTACGCGTTTTTAGAGCAGGAAAACGAAAGACCGCCCTCTGCCGAAGAAATTGCAAAGAAATTAGATATGACCGTTAATGACGTAAAAGAATCCATGAAGAATTCTGGCCGTCACGTATCCATGGATGCGCCTTTAATTGAAGGTGAAGATTCTAACTTATATGATGTGTTGAACACTGGAGAATCTCCAAATCCGGATAAAGCGTTGCTTCACGAATCTTTAAAAGTAGAAATTGAACGCGCTTTGGAAACATTAACACCAAGAGAAGCTGATGTTGTTCAGTTGTATTTCGGTTTGGGCGATACGCACCCAATGACGCTTGAAGAAATTGGTGAAACTTTTGATTTGACGCGCGAACGTGTTCGCCAGATTAAAGAAAAAGCGATCAGAAGACTAAAACATACATCAAGAAGTAAAATTTTAAAAACATATTTGGGATAAATTTCCCTGTGTTTTAAAATTACAGCTTGCCTAAATAAAGAAAAACGCTTCAAAAATTTGAAGCGTTTTTCTTTTTTTACTTTTTAAATGATACTTTTGCACAAACAACAATCGAAAAAATGAACAAATTTATTGCTCCTTCCCTTTTGGCCGCAGATTTTGGCAATTTACAACGCGATATTGAAATGATTAACAAAAGTGAATCCGACTGGTTTCATATTGATGTGATGGACGGCGTATTTGTCCCTAACATTTCATTTGGAATGCCCGTAATAAAAGCGATTAAAAAACACGCCAAAAAAACGATGGATGTTCATTTAATGATTGTTGATCCGGATCGTTTTCTTGAAGATTTTAAAAATGTTGGCGCCGATATTTTAACGGTGCATTATGAAGCTTGCCCGCATTTACACAGAACTGTACAAGCCATAAAAGCGCTGGGAATGAAAGCCGGCGTTTCTTTAAATCCGCACACACCAATTGCGGTTTTGGAAGATATCATCGCCGATTTGGATTTGGTGCTGATTATGAGCGTGAACCCGGGTTTTGGCGGACAAAGTTTTATTGAAAATACCTACAAAAAAGTGGAACAGCTAAAATCGTTAATTGAATATTCCAATTCAAACGCGCTTATTGAAGTTGATGGCGGCGTAACCGATGAAAACATAAAAAAACTTTCAAATGCCGGCGTTGACGCTTTTGTGGCAGGAAGTTTTGTTTTTAAGAGCAAAAATCCGGCTAAAACCATCAGCGAGCTTAAAAAATTGGCAGTTGGATAATTCCTAAATCTTTTCATTATAAAGCTCCAAGAATTTTAATTTTAACTGTGAGAATTCCTTGCATGGGAATTTTTTTGGCGTAAGTTGTTTTTTCTTTTTCTACTCGATTAAAACGCAATTTCAGGAGAATTAAGATCCTGATAATCAATAGCATCATAAAAAAGCTGATTGTTGCCTAATTTATTCTAATTTTGTGTTTTAAATTTTTAAAAAAATCTCTTAAAAGTGATCGCTATACTAAAGCAAATTTTAAAT
>JAVVEF010000177.1:0-3489 GCA_032251275.1 Lutibacter sp. | reverse complement strand
TACACTACAAATTAGATCCTAAAACAACAAATTAACTACTTGCGGATTTAAGGCAATAATTAAATTTGTGATAACTCAGTGATTTTGACGCAGAAAATGCCGCTTTGGTCAAATCGGATTGCTTCCATTGTTCAACCAAGGAATACATGTGGGTTTGTTGATTCATCATTCTTCTTTTTGAAGCAAAGTTCTGCAATCACAAACTTATTTGAAAGATGGGGTTAGTGGGACGGATACGGCGCAGTGGTGAGTTTTTTTGTTTCTTATATTTTGCGGAAATTGTTTTCAGATTCTGATAACTCTAAAAAGAATTAAAAAACCATTCCTTTGCCAAGCTATCTACAACTGCATCACAAATAGATTACAGTTCATTTAGGCTGATATTAAATGACTTATCTTTCCTGTATGCGTAATATATAATTTATGCATAGCCCTTGTGCAAGCTACATAAAGCATTTGCTTGTCCGGTTCGGTTTGATAAATTTTTTCTGTGCAAAATGGAACAATCACCTTGTCAAATTCTAAACCTTTCGCTAAATGAGCGGTTGTAATGACAATGCCACTGCCAAAAGCTACACTCACCACGTTTAATAGATTAATTTTATGCTCGTTTTTTAAAGCGCCATATAAAGTATCTGCGTGTTTTTGGGTTTTGCATATAATGCCTAACGAATTGAAGTCACTTTGCTCAAATTGAGCAATCAATGATTTTATTTTATCAGTTTCGGTTTCTGCATTTTTGCAAGCAATAAGTTGTGGTTCTTCTCCGTGTCTCTCGATGGCTTCCACCTCTATATTTTGGCTGATGCGTTTGGTAAATTGCGTAATTTCATAAGTTGAACGGTAACTTTTGAGCATTGTCATCGTAGTAGCGCCGCTAAACACTTTTTCTATAATTGGCAAATTTGATGCGCTAAACGGATTAACCGATTGGTTTACATCTCCTAAAATAGTTTTTTTGCAAGGGTACAGCAAACTTAATACCTTGTATTGCACCTGAGAATAATCCTGCATTTCGTCAATGACCAAATGCTTTACTTTGGGATTTGATTTTAGTCCTTCCAAACGGTATTTTAAATATATGAAAGCATATACATCACTCCATTCATAGGTGTTACCGGCTTTTGTTTTTAACAATTCCGGTTTGCCCAGCCATTCATAAAAACCCTTGTACAACATTCTGGGGTTGTAAGAAGGAAACATCTTTCGGATGACAGTATGTAAGTCGGTTCTGTCTTTGTATTGAATTTCCAATCGATAGTGTCTAAAAAGATTATCCACAATCTCTCTCACCACTTCATTAAACCTTTTGAGTAAAGGCATTCGCTTATATTTCTCAAAGGATTCCCTAATAAACCAGGCTGGTACAGGTTTTCCCTTAACAAAAATATCTGTTACATTGAAACCTTCATTTTCAAGATAGTTTACGTATTCATCAAGTTTTTTTAATATTTCACTGGAAGATTTGAATTGTATTCGCTCAATCAATTTGGCATCATTCTTTTCTAATAATTCCGCTACTTGCTCAAAAAAGGTTTGAAAGTTTACCTGGTATTCTAAAATTTCGTTGGCAACTTCTTCCATACTGGTTTCTGCCACGGATTCTTCTCCCAATTCAGGAAGTACATTTGAAATATAGCTGGCAAAAACTTTATTGGGGGAAATAATCAATATATCTTCTGAACTGATAGAATCTTTAAAACGATACAATAAAAAAGCAATGCGGTGCAATGCAATAGATGTTTTACCCGAACCTGCCACACCCTGTATAATCAGATGTTTCGCATCCTCATTTCTAATAATGGCATTTTGCTCTTTTTGAATGGTGGCCACAATGTTTTTCATTTTGGCACTTGATGCTTGGTTGAGTTCCTTTTGAAGCACTTCATCGTGAATGGTAATGTCCGTATCGAGCATATAATCCATAGCGCCATTTCTGATCCTGAATTGTCTTTTTAGTGAGATGTTACCTTTGATTACCCCTGATTTTGTTTCATAAAACCCTTCGCCCAGTTCAAAATCGTAGAACAAACTAGAAATAGGAGCACGCCAATCGTACACTAAATTTTTGTTAGAATCAGTATCTTGAAAATTGTGAACACCTACATAGATATTTTTAAAATCATTTGATTTTTCATCAACGAAATCAATTCTTCCAAAATAAGCGGTGTCTTTTAGTCTGTGAAGCCTTGTCCTGTTTTCAACACTGTGTTCTCCTAATAAAGCGAAATTAGAAATGGCTTCACGCATATTGTTTTTTTCAAGATGGTCCATATCGGTTTTATGGTCTTGCATATGCTTGTTCATAGAAGCAACTTCATCGCTTTTAAGCTGTATTGTTTCATTGATTTCAGCTATTCTGACATTCACCTTTTTGAGCAGGTTTGATAAGTATTCTCTTTCTTTCTTTTCTTCTGTCATTTTATATAGTTTCTCTCTGTCTCAAAATTGCCCACAACTTGTATAATCCTATTAAATCTTCCTATTTATCAATACAATTACCTGATAATTGGTTCTTTTACTCTAAATTAAATTGAAAGCAAATTTTATGGATTGCAAAAATAAGCTAAATATGGGTAAGTTTCAATAGAGCCCTTCAATTTATATTGGTCGTTGACATTATTTGATTTTGATTGGAATAAAAGTCTTTACGATTTACTGTTCATCGTAATTATGGCGGTGATTGGCGCTATGGTGAGTTTTTTTGTTTCCTATATTTTGAGTAAATTGTTTTCGGATTCAGATGAATCAAAAAAAGCCTAGCTAGCTTTTAGTGTTGGCAAATTACTCACTCAGGTAAATATTTTGTTGATGTTCGTGATTAATTCGTAATTCCATTTATTCTCATTTGTAGTTCTAAAATTCTTTTCATTAAGTGGTCAAATTTTAACGGCTCTCCGTAAATCATAAAACTTGTCATTGCATCATAATCTCTTTCATAATCTTTCATTACTCCGTCTGGTGGAAGAATACTGATTTTACTCGGAATATGATTAGCATAGTGAAGACTTCGTAATGGATTAAATTTTTCTCTATGATTGCCTTTTCCGGAACAATTGTCGTTAATAAGTGAAAAAAGGCGGAGTTATACTACAGCAAAATGGAAAGTGTTTTCATCAAAAAACACAATTGAAGACACCTTATATAAGCACCTTGTTTTTGCATTAAAATATGAAAGCGTCAACCTGTTATTCTTTAAAAAATTTGCTGAAAAGCTGCCGGAAATAGAGATTGTCAAAATACTTCAACTAGAGCCAACAGGGCAATATAGCCGTAAAATCTGGTTTTTATATGAGTGGCTGGTGCAAAAGCAACTCAACATTGAAGATTTAACCATTAAAAACTTTGTGCCGCTGCTTGATGAAAATTTACAGTTTGCCGTTAAAGGTATCCGTTCAACGCGCCATCGCATTATAAATAACCTCCCTGGAACTAGAGATTTTTGTCCGCTTATCTCTAAAACAGAAAAACTGGAAGCGTATCTGGAAG
>JAVVEF010000176.1:1594-3531 GCA_032251275.1 Lutibacter sp. | reverse complement strand
ATTAGCGCTTAACCCCATATTTTTAAGGGATTTTTACTTTTTCAGCAAGCCCTATATTAAAACTGAATTTTCTGGTGCTGCCAATCCATCACCAAGGGGTTAAAACCCCTTGGAAACAACATAAATATTTTACTTTTTCCCGCCAACAACCACCACAAATTCGCCTTTTGGCGGCTTGTTGGTAAAGTGTTCTATCATTTCGGCAACGGTTCCTCTTAGGGTTTCTTCGTACAATTTGGTCAATTCCCGTGAAATAGAAATCGGCCGGTCGGAGCCAAAATATTCAGAAAAATTGGTGAGTGTTTTTAACAATTTATGTGGCGATTCATAAAAAATGATGGTTCGCGTTTCTTCGGCCAAGAAAGTCAGGCGTGTTTGCCGCCCTTTTTTTACGGGTAAAAATCCTTCGAAAACAAACTTATCGTTTGGCAATCCGCTATTCACCAAGGCAGGCACAAAAGCTGTGGGGCCAGGCAAACATTCAATTTCTACGCCGTTTTCCAAACAGGCGCGCGTAAGCAGAAAACCGGGATCCGAAATGGCGGGCGTTCCGGCATCGGAAATCAATGCGATGGATTCTCCGTTTTTAATGCGCTGCACAATATTTGCCACGGTTTTATGCTCGTTGTGCATATGGTGGCTATGCATATGGGTAGAAATTTCGTAATGCTTCAACAGTTTTCCGCTGGTGCGCGTGTCTTCGGCCAAAATTAAATCCACTTCCTTTAAAACCCTGATGGCTCTAAGCGTGATGTCTTCTAAATTCCCAATGGGCGTTGGCACTAAATATAATTTTGATTCCAAATTTTTAGTATTTTGTCAAGGGAGCAGGCTTCCTTGTTTTGCCCTTCGACTGCGCTCAGGGTGACGATTATTGGTTTAACTTCTAATATTTAACTTTTAAAATTTATGATGACTTCAAAGTTACGAAGTTTTCAATAAGATTTAAGGTTTTGAATTAAAACAAGACGTGCATTTTTTCTAAAATTAACAAATCAGACCTTTGGGTTAAATAAAAACCTTGAACATATAATTTTTTTTTAGCCGCAAAGAGTTCAAAGGAAAATTTTGATCATTAAATTAGACTTGCGTTAGCGATAGCAGTGATATCCTTTTTTGAAATGAAATTGAAAAAAAGATTTAACGAATAGCGCGACCTGAAAGGAAACGCCAACCGAAAAGGCAGGCAGGTCTAAAAAAAGATGGGCAACCTTAAAAACTATCGGCTAAATCACTAAATTTGTGCTTTCTTAAAAAAAGATTACGATGTACAGAACGCATAAAAACGGAGAATTACGATTAGAAAATATAGGCCAGGAAGTTACTTTGGCTGGCTGGGTGCAAAAAACGCGCGATAAAGGATTTATGATTTGGGTTGATTTGCGTGACCGCTACGGCATTACGCAGTTGATTTTTGATGAAGACCGCACGCCAAAAGAAATGATGGAAAAAGCGAAAATGCTGGGCCGCGAATTTGTGATTCAGGTGAAAGGCGAAGTGATTGAACGTGTTTCCAAAAATGCCAATATGCCAACCGGAGACATTGAAATTTTGGTGAAGGAACTGACTATTTTGAACAAATCTTTGGTGCCGCCATTTACGATTGAAGACGAAACGGACGGCGGCGACGAGCTACGGATGAAATATCGCTATTTGGACATTAGAAGAAATACCGTAAAAAACAATTTGATTTTCCGCAGCAAAGTGGCAATGGAAACCAGAAAATATTTATCCGGAGAAGGATTTATTGAGGTGGAAACGCCTTATTTAATCAAATCTACGCCCGAAGGCGCGCGCGATTTTGTGGTGCCAAGCCGTATGAATGCAGGGCAGTTTTACGCCTTGCCGCAATCTCCCCAAACTTTTAAGCAATTGTTGATGGTGGGCGGATTGGATAAGTATTTTCAGATTGTGAAATGTTTTAGGGACGAGGATTT
>JAVVEF010000176.1:0-1494 GCA_032251275.1 Lutibacter sp. | reverse complement strand
CGTCCGCAAGTTGGTGCGTCGGGCATGGTTTATGTTCGTTGCAACGAAGACGGCAGCTTAAAATCTTCTGTTGATAAATTTTATGACGAAGCAGATTTGAAGAAATGGGCGGAAATAACCGGCGCAAAAGCAGGTGACTTGATTTGCGTTTTATCGGGAATTGCCGATAAAGTGCGCGGTCAATTGAGCGTTTTGCGTATGGAAATGGCAAACAAATTGGGATTGAGAAATCCGAAAGAATTTGCGCCTTTGTGGGTGGTAGATTTTCCTTTATTGGAATGGGATGAAGAAACACAGCGTTTTCACGCGATGCACCATCCTTTTACCTCGCCAAAACCTGAAGATATGGCGATGCTAGACACCAATCCCGGGAAAGTTCGCGCAAACGCTTATGATTTGGTGCTGAACGGAAATGAAATTGGCGGCGGTTCTATTCGTATTCACGACAAACAAACTCAGGCGTTAATGTTTAATCATTTAGGATTTACGCCGGAAAAAGCAAAAGAACAATTCGGATTTTTAATGAACGCCTTTGAATATGGCGCGCCGCCACACGGCGGCATTGCTTTTGGACTTGACCGTTTAACGGCTATTTTAGGCGGACAGGAAACAATCCGTGATTTTATTGCGTTCCCTAAAAACAACAGCGGCCGAGATGTGATGATTGACGCTCCTTCGCAAATTGACGATGAACAGTTGAAAGAATTGTGTTTAAAAATAAATTTGTCTTCATAGGCGATATCAAATATTTTAATTTTTTAAGGCTGTCTGAAAAGACAGTCTTTTTTTATTCACAAGAGAATTTTTGATTTACGAATTACGATTTATGAATTGTCGATTGTCGATGCCTAAATAACGTTGACCGAATTTGACAATATTTTAAGATTGACCTTTTTGAATTCATAAAAAAACACAAATATACTTTCATTTTTTCTGTTGAACTGGGCGTTATTTAACTTTAGGCATTTTAGGCACTCAAAACTTTAGGCACTTATTTTTGAGAAATATTTAATAATTACATAATGATTTGGTTACACTAAACAGAATTTATTGATTGAAATTTGCGAGGTATTTAAACCAGTTTTAAATATACCTTTTCATAATATCCATTTAGTTTTTGTCAACTAATTTGTGAAATGTTTAAGGCTGCCAATTCGGGCAGCCTTTTTTTTGGATTTATTTTATAGGCAAACTTCTGTTAGTTAAAGCAATCTTATGCTAAAAATATTTTAGGGCCTGCCTGCCTTTTTGGTTGGCGTTCCCTTTCAGGTCAGGCCATCACTACTCGCTTTTTTTAGTTGCGAAAAGCAAAAAAAAGAGCTCAAACAAGCCGTTCTGTCCTTAACGCAAATTCAATAAATAATTAACATAAATTTTTAAATTTTAATATTGAGTCCGCTCTGAAAAGCTACTTTTGCTAAAAATTAGTTTTTTTTCATTATTTTAGGGCTTGCTGAAAAACCATTTTCATTTTAAGCGAACTGGAGATTTAAT
>JAVVEF010000175.1:0-3549 GCA_032251275.1 Lutibacter sp. | reverse complement strand
TTTGAAGCTTCCATATTGGATGAAAATCTTCAAAAACAATATCCAAATATCAGGTCTTATGTTGGAAAGGGAATTGACAATCCCAGTTCCGTAATACGGTTTAGCGTAACGCCACAAGGTTTACACGCTATGGTTTTGGGAAAGGCCGAAGGAACTGTTTATATTGATCCGACTACTGAAAATGGTGATTCTTATATGGTTTATTCAAGTAAAAATTTGCCTTCCGCAGAAGCTTTTGAATGTAAATTTGATGAAGTAAACGCTTCGCAAAAAACAAGCGCAACAAGCACTGTGGCGAAAGCTGAAAACGCCGGCGACGGAAAATTAAGAACTTTTAGGCTAGCCGTTGCTACAACCGGTGAATATTCAAAATTTCATTTGGACAGGCAAAATATCAGTCCATCAGCTACAGATGATGTAAAAAAAGCAGCAGTTTTATCGGCAATTGTAACAACAATGACAAGAGTAAACGGCATTTTTGAAAGAGACGTTTCTTTAATAATGGTGCTTGTGCCAAATAATACAAATGTTATTTTTTTGGATGCTGCAACAGATGGTTTGTCGAATGACAACCCAAATAATGTTTTGCTTGATGAGAGCCAAACGGTGATTGATGCAAATATAGGTGACGCAAATTATGATATTGGACATACTTTTAGCACCGGCGGCGGTGGCGTGGCGCAGCTAAATTCCCCTTGTGTCACCAATCAAAAGGCTCGAGGAATAACAGGTTTAACCAGTCCGGTTGGTGAACCATTCGACATAGATTTTGTATCGCATGAGATGGGTCATCAATATGGTGCCCATCACACGTTTAACAGTGGTGTTGGAGGTTGTGCAAACGGCAATAGAAATGACGGAACGGCAGTGGAACCCGGAAGCGGTTCAACTATTATGTCTTATGCAGGAATTTGTGCGCCCGAGAATGTACAAAATGATGCTGATGCCTATTTTCATTTGGTGAGCATTCGGGAAATGTGGAAGAATATTTCAACCGGAAGCAGTACTTGTGCCGCTATTTTCGTGACGGGAAATGCAGCGCCAACAGTTAATGACCTCCCAAATTATACCATCCCTAAATCTACACCTTTTGTATTAACCGCAAATGCTTCTGACAGTAATGGGGATAATTTAACCTATACCTGGGAGCAGCTGGATACAGAAATTACGGCATTTCCGTTGGTTTCAACAGCTACCGCAGGCCCAGCTTTCAGGTCGATAATGCCAAACAGTTCTCCAATGCGCTATTTCCCAAATCAAACTACGGTAAATGCAGGGAATTTGTCAAATAAATGGGAAGTATTGCCTTCAGTAGGAAGAACGATGCGGTTTGGGGTTAATGTGAGAGACAATAACAGCGTGGGTGGGCAAACAGCAAGCAAGGAAACGCTTGTCACTTTTGCCGGCGGAGCGGGACCGTTTAAGGTTACTTCCCAGTCGGCTGCGGTTACTTGGGCTGCCGGAACTTCCCGAACAATCACCTGGGATGTTGCCAATACAAACTCGGCTCCCATAAATTGTTCTTTTGTAAATATTCGTTTGTCTTTAGATGGAGGTTTAACTTTTCCTATACTCCTGGTTTCAAATTCGCCTAATGACGGATCCCAAGATATTATTGTTCCAAATAACGCGACAACTACAGCGCGGATTAAAGTTGAAAGCGCCGGAAATATTTTTTATTCTGTAAACACCAAAAATATCATTATTCAAACATCGGAATTTATTATGAATTTTGATGCTTTTTCAAAAAATGTTTGTGTCCCAAACAATGCGGTATTTACCTTTATCTATACAACGTTTAATGGATTTAATGAAACAACCACCTTCACTGCCATAGGTAATCCTACCGGAACCAACGTTATTTTCAGCCCAACTTCAGCAAGCGCAAATAATACGCCTGTGACTATGACTGTAAATGGAATCACAAATAGCAATGTTGGTGCATTCAATATTTCTGTCACGGGAACTTCTGCCACAAAGGTAAAAACTACTTTAGTTGCTTTGAATGTATTCAATGCAACAGTAAATGCGCCCATATTAATTTCACCCCAAAATAACGCCGTGGGCGTTTTAAAACCGCATACTTTAAGCTGGAATAAGGATGTAAACGCATTGAATTATTTCATAGAAATAGCAAACATTACTACTTTTGCAGCAATTTTGGAATCAGCTACTATTAACGTCAATTTTTATAATCCTCAATTGTTACAGCCAAACACCTCTTATTTTTGGAGGGTTAAATCCATAAATGATTGCGGGGAAAGTGTCCTTTCAAATATATTTAAATTTACTACGGAAAATGATGTTTGTTCGATCAATACCGCAATAGATGTTCCCTTAAGCATTCCGGATAACAATGCAACAGGTGTTTCTTCAAAAATTTTAATCACAAATAACAAAATCATAAGTGATGTAAACGTGACCATAAATATAACCCATACTTGGGTGGGCGATTTGGATTTGATGCTCATAAGCCCAAAAGGAACTTCTGTTCTTTTGGTTGGCAACAGAATTGATGAAGGACAAAATTATATAAATACTGGTTTTGATGATAGCGCTTCTTTATCCTTTGACTCTGGTGCTGCGCCTTATACTGGAGTGTTTAGGCCTATTGGAAATTTAGCGATGTTTAACAATGAAGAATCTTTGGGAAATTGGACTTTAAAAGCAGTGGATTCAGGACCAGTTGATCTTGGAACAATTAATAGCTGGAGACTTGATATTTGCGGGGTGCCTAAAATTAATCCGAATGACCTTGACAATGACGGCGTGATGAATGATGTTGATCAATGCCCTAATACAACTTCAGGATCATTAGTTGATGCTTTGGGATGTTTCACCTTGCCTGCCAACAATTTTACGGTGGAAGTAATCAGTGAAACATGTCCAGGTAAAAACAACGGACAGATTAAAATTACTGCAATAGCAGTACAAGATTATACCACTACAATAAATGGACTAAGTTATAGTTTCACAACTACAACCTCAACCCCAACAAATTTACCTCCCGGAACTTATAATTTCTGTATTGGGATAATTGGAGAAACCTATCAGCAATGTTTTACCGTTCAGGTGGCTGCAGGTACAACCATTTCAGCAAAATCGAGTGTAACATCCGGCAAGGCTTCTGTTGAAATTGAAAAAGGAACTGCGCCATTTACTGTGTTTGTAAACGGACAGGAACAATTTGAAACAAGCGCCCCAATATTTTCTGTTGATGTAAAAAGTGGCGATGTTTTGGAAGTTAAAACGGCAGTTTCCTGCGAAGGAATCTATTCAAAAACCATTGATGGTTTTAACGGTGTTTTTGCCTATCCGAATCCAACCCAAGGAATTTTTGAAATCACCATTCCAACAGTGCAAACAGAGGTTGTGGTTGAATTATATTCCATTCTTTCACAACTAATTTCAGTAAAAACCTATCCGGTTGCTTACGGAAAAGTACAGTTAAGCCTGGAGAACAAACCAACCGGATTGTATTTCGCAAAAGTGCATTTAGACAAGCCAGTGACTATAAAAATTATTAAACAATAATCCCGATGAAGAAAT
>JAVVEF010000174.1:0-3553 GCA_032251275.1 Lutibacter sp. | reverse complement strand
GTGACTGCGCTCGAGGTGACGGCGCTCGAGGTGATGGTTCTATTAACATTCGCTATTCAATTTCGTCATGTCGAGCGCAGTCGAGACACGAGACACACGACCAACACAACTGCTCATCATTTTCAATATCCCTTAAAGCCACTTTACCCAGCAATTCATTAAAATGTTCCGCCAAGATTTCACCTGTTCCCGGGCGTTTTACCCAGATATTTTCTTTGGTAAGCAGGTCTCCTTTTTTTATTGGGGCAATGGCGCATACTGTGGCAAAAGCAAAATCGATAGTAACCTGTTCTTCTTTTGCAGGTTGTTTGATGCCGCCGCGCATTTGCCAGATTTCTTTACTGGCAATTATCAATTCTTTTGCGGCCTGTTCATCCATACTGCAAACAATATCGGGTCCGGTGCGATTCATACGGTCGGTAAAATGCCGCTCTAATATTGAAGCACCCAAAGCTACTGCTCCCAAACAGGCATTGTTGTTAAGTGTATGGTCGCTCAACCCGAATACTTTATCTGGAAAAGCCTTGTGCATTGCTGTCATGGCGCCCAAACGCACCAAATGGCTGGGCGTAGGATACAAATTGGTGGTGTGCAATAAGGCCACCGGTACCTGGTGTTTATCAAAAATGGCCACCGCTTTTTGTATGCTTTCAATGGTGTTCATACCAGTACTTAATATCACCGGTTTGCCAAATGAAGCGATATGTTCCAATAAGGGGTAATTGTTGCATTCTCCTGATCCTATTTTATAGGCTGGCACGTTCATTTTTTGCAATCTGTTGGCAGCAGCTCTGGAAAATGGTGTGGAAATAAAGATCATTCCCTTGCTTTCCACATAGTTTTTTAGTGCTAGTTCATCGGCTTCATTGAGGGAACAACGCGCCATAATTTCATAAATGGAAACCGTTGCATTGCCCGGAATCACTTTTTTAGCTGCCCCACTCATTTCATCTGCCACAATATGGGTTTGGTGTTTTACCACTTCAACCCCAGCCCTTTGGGCTGCATCCACCATTTCTTTGGCTACTTGTAAAGAACCTTCATGGTTGATGCCCAATTCGGCAATTACCAATGGCAGGTAAGCTGGGCCAATTTTTCTTCCGGCTATTTCGATGTAAGTATTTTTCATATTTTTATATTCTTTTCAAAAACCCACCCCTAACCCCTACTTCGGCTATCGCTCAGCACAGGTCTCAAGAGGAATTTGATTTAGGTTTCTCTCTCAAAAGCGGAATTTGATTGTTAATATCAAGCAAGACATTTATATTTTTTAGCCTCTTAAAATTTGAATCAAACCACTTTTGGAATTTGACAACTTATATTTTTTTCTATTCACAATTCAAGATTTAACATTTGCTAACTCCCCTCTTGAGAAGCCTGTCCCGTTTTTAGAACGGGGTGGGGGTGTGTTTTTCAAACTAAATAATGTAAAATTCAATTGTTCTCAACGATTGGTGCACGTGTAGTGCGGGATATTGAAACAGTTTCCTGCCAAATCTGCACGGAGCCAAACCGGCCTTTTATTAAACATCATTTTAATGCCGTCATCCGTCAAAGATGGATTGGCGGTGGTTAAACAATGAGAAAACGCTGGAATACCACGCCTACCCGAATTATATTTGCACTTTGTTATGCCGTCGTGTTTTTTCTTTTTTTATCAAGTTTTTATTGCTTTATATGCAAAACAGTTAAATTCTTTATCATCTTTCAGGTCGTAACGAACCATATTACAGAACATTTCTTCATTTGGGTTATCGTCGTTTATGCAAGTAATACATAACGATGGTTTTTTTATTAAATCTGAATTGATTTCATATCCGTCATCATTAAAAAATCCTGCAATTTTTGAAGGTGTAATTTTGTTAATATGTCTCATACCTTTTATATTTTCTCCTTTTTTTATAGCTGATTCAATCTCATAATCGTCGGTCGGGTAACTTTCTCCTGTAATACAATTAAAACAACTATTCCCAACTGATGCCGAACCGATTACCCAAATATCATTTTCACAGGAACATTTAATTCCTTTTTTATAATCTGACAGTGCAGAATTAAGCCGTTTCCTTAACTCTTTTTCATTTTCACCCGGGTTGTTTTTCAGGTGTGTTTTTATGTAACTGTTAATCGTAATTGGCATAAATCCCATTTTGTCTCCATTTTTTCAAGAAAACTCATTAAGATTTTAATCTATTAATTGTCTTCCTGTATTATTCTAAATCAATTATTATCATTAAATTTTCTTTTACCTTTTCAATAAGGTTTTGAGGTAAGTTCCCAACTTTCTTAACGAGTCGTTTATTATCAATTGCTCTAATTTGGTCAATCATTACATCACAACTTTGATGTAGATTTGCTTCTCCTTTTTTTACATGAACTCGTAATATTTCCGAATCCTTTTTAACATTTGTTGTTATTGGACAAACAATTGTTGAAGGATGTGGAACTTGATTTAATAGGTTTGTCTGGACAATAAGAACCGGTCTTGTTTTTCCGGGTTCCGTCCCAATTTGCAGATTTAAATCAGCAATCCAGATTTCATATTGTTTAATCGACATAATCAATCTCCTCAAAATCTTTTAAAACTTCCATTGAATCCGCTTTAACTAAATCCGATTCTTTTTTTAGTTTTTTTTCTAAAATTAAACGTTTTTGAATACGATTGTAGTAGTCAATTGCATCGTTAATATACCTGTTTCTGGGTTTTTTAATTTTTGAAAGAATTTTTTCGGTTTCTCCAAAAATCGAATCGTCAATTTTTAATGATACTGTTTTCATAATTCATGCTTTTTAATGTTGCAAAAGTATATCTTTTTAGTATATCATACAAGTATTTCTATTTCTTCGTTTTCAGGTGCGGCATAACACTCCGCTTTAACTCCCCTCGTGAGAGGCCTGCCGGTAGGGCTAATTTGATTGGGTTTACCATTTGCTGATTCCAGTTTTACACAACCCTAACCCCAATGTCATTAAGTTAAGGATATTTGTCATTCCGACAAAGGAGGAATCACATCAAATTAGTTAACCATTATGAGATTCCTAGTACCTCAGCAGGACAAAAAAAGAGCGTCAAAGTCTTAACTTAATGCCATTCCTAACCCCTACTTCGGCTATCGCTCAGCACAGGTCTCAAGAGGGGAATTTGATTCGGTTTACCTCTCAAGAGGGGAATTATTGTGTTTGTTAAATAAATACTCTGCATAGTCAAAATCTTCCCGGGTGTCGATGTCCACTTTGGTGTATGGATGATTTACGATATACGGCAGGTGATTTTCTCCAATTAATTTTCCTTCCAAAATTAATGATGGCTTTACTATGTACAGCAAGCCATTTTCATAATACAATGGGACTAAATCCTGGCTGCGTTGTCCGATGGTGTAATTGTAAGGCACAAATTTATCATTTATAATCTTGCCGAATTTTTGCTCATTTCTGGAAACTGTCATTAAGCTGTCGAAATTGCCTTCATTCATTCGTTTAAGCGCTTCCTTCAATAAGTTTTTTGGTCGTAAGGGATTTGAGGGTTGCAATACCACCACATAGTCATAATTCCCTG
>JAVVEF010000173.1:0-3782 GCA_032251275.1 Lutibacter sp. | reverse complement strand
TAAGCTTTCTTTATTATTGAGCAATGTTGATAAATTCGCATATAGGGCATTCAAAGCATTACCAGCATCAACCTTGGTTAGCTTTGTCTCCATAGCAATTATGTCAACCAATTCCTCTTTTGTCATTAAAAATGGTTTATCTATGTCTCTAGGTGGCATTTCCATTTTGTCACTGAAGGTCATACTCCAAGTGACGTCATCAAAGGCGAAAGCGTTGACCAACTCATCGGCTAATTTTTTTAAATCTGCTGCTCGTTTGGTGTCGTTTTGTTCATCCCCCATATCATCACTGCCATTTGAAGCAGTTTTTTCAGGAACTTGACCAGCCTCTACTGTGCGGCCACCTTCTCTAATAGGAAGTTTACTTGTATTATCGCTCCTTTTTTGCGTCAATTTAAAATTATAGGTAAGCCCAAAACCAACATTCACCATTTTAGGCTTTGTGGTTCTTTCATTTTCAAAACGTGGCCTTTCAACAGCCAAATCAAAATCGGCCGCTGTAATTAATTGGTCTTTGTTGATGTCGTTTAGCACAATTCCGTTGTCCTTTACTTTTAGCCCATCACCCAATGCAATAAAATAATCGGTTTTTGTAAAAAGGCTTAGTTGTTTGGTAATGTCGTAAGAAAGTTTTAATCCAAAGGAGGAATAAGCCAGTGATGTATTTCCATCGCTTGCAAGTTCTGTTTTGATTACTTCGAGAGGAACAGACGTGTCAGTTCCGTTATAACTACCGGTAAATGTATCTGTTGAAAAATTCATCAAGCCAATTCGTGCTGAGGTTGTTGTGGAGAATTTTCCGAAAGAAAATGTATAATCGGGGCCAGTGCCGTAATAGGTTCCATCAATAGCCCCGCCACTTTTTAAAATTGGAAAATCTGCATTAAACAAATCACTTTGAAAAGACAGGTCGTCTAATTTATGCGTAAAAGAACCGATGCTTACCCCAATCCCAAAACCGCCAAATCGGTAACCTGCATCTAAGTTAAATTGGGATGTTCCGGTAATTTTTTCGGCAGCGCCAAAAATAACTTGCCCATCGGCGTTGGTTACCTCATCAGAATAAGTTTTATAATCGCCGGTGGGACTTGTTAATCCGCCAGAAAGAGCCACGAAAAATCCCCTTCTGATATCCGATTTTTCGATGCCTCGATGTTGTTGTGCTTCTATTTTAACAATAGCAAACAGAAATAATAGCAACAGTAGTTTTTTCATCATAAAAAATTTAAGTTATTAATATATATTTAATGCTATAAAGCCGTAAAGCCAAGCGCTATATAAGGAATTGCAATATTTGGAACAGGGCCACCTGCACCATAAAAGCTGGAGCTTATAAAAGTTACGTTGGCTGCCATGTGCATTTTGTTTAATTTTTAAAATTGAATCATTTAGTTTTTAATGCAGCGAACTGAATGGCCGCTCGTATGGTAGTATGAACTCATGTAAGTATTGCTGCTGCCAAAGAACAGGAAGCGTGAATTGGTACCACTAACTGTACTTGACCAATAGACGCCGTCGAAACCCACTTGGAGGAGCGATCCAGTACTGAAGTCACGGATACCTGCCACTGGCAATTTAAGCGGAGAGGCAAAAGCGCCTGCTGCATCATTTGTACTCCAACTTAATCTTTCTGAATCCCATTCGGAAGCAGTTGGCAGTCGGTAACCTGTTGGGCAGGGGTTGTTGGTGCTGACTAAGCCTTGCCATAAATTCACATTTTGTGGTGAACGCCAATCGTTAGGCATACTTGAAGCTAAAATGAAATTACTATGCCCCGGAGTGTCAGAGCTTGATAAAGTGGTTGTAGTGCCACTTGTTCTTTTTTCGTGTCCGTCCATTAAACGCCCCCATTGGTACAAATCTCCATAAGCGAGAGAATCAGTTGGACTTGTGGCTACTTGGCTGGCACCTAAGTTTTTATTCATCCATGTTTTACCTGTTTTTGAGTTATAAACGTCCTTTATTGCCCCAGCGGGAAGTTCATAGGGAATACCTATAGGATCGGGTTCATGTTGAATAAATTTATCAATATTAACATAAATCACACAAGGTGAGCAACGCTTCCCTCCGCATATAGGTGTGAAAATAACTTTATAGGTTCCATAATTATTAAAAGTATGATTGAATGTTTTCCCGGTTCCGGATAAAATAATACCATTGGCATCAACAACTTCCCACTTATATTCAATAGCGCAATTTATAGGATTACATACATATTTTGGAGCGGTAAAGGTATATTTCATTGTAGGTTTTAGTTCAATTTTATTTCCACATTCAACTTTCTTTTCAAATTTTATTGGGAACTTTTTTTTCAGTTTTGGGTCTCTTGGAATTTTCTTAACATATTCTTTTACAGAAACATTTTGGGTTAGCCATTTACCGCAATCGCAATCACTTTGTTGATTGCAGCATTCAATGATGAATGGACTACTTCTGTCTAAACATAATTTTTCAGCATCCTCAACAATAAGTGACCAACTTCTTGGAGGGTCACAAGGAAATGATGACGGTATTATATAAGTGTAGGATCCTGTATTTGCAATTCCGGTTGCCAGTACCGCATAAACTGTGTTATTTGTGTTGTCAAATAGCGAAATAGTGACTTGACCTGTTGGTGTTGCGCCGGACCAGTTTAAATTAATGGTATTTCCTGCACAGTATTTTCGACTTTGACCCATTGGCTTTATGTCAATTTTGCAAGGAGCAGCATCAGAAATCGTAAAAAAACTTGGATTTGAAGAAATTCCAGTGGTTGTTTCCTTTACCGTCCATTGATATTCCCCATTTCCCCCTTGGTTTGGATTGCCGTTTCTTTTTACGGTATCTGCCAGGGCTTTTCCGGCTTTAAATTTAGCTACTTTTTTGGTGGCTCTGTTTATTTCTTCACCAGTTAGCACATTTTTGTGAGTATTCGCAGCAACCTGGCCAGTAAATATTTGTTGTGCTTGCCCATTGTTTCCAATTTTAGTTATTTCAACAACATAGTAAGCATTGGGGATATTCTCTCCAAGGTACTCCCACGCAAAATATTCAATTTCGTCAAAGCTTCCAAAACGGCTTGTTTTAGTTTTATTTCCTGGAGGATATATATTTTTTAGGTTCCCAGTTGCTGCGCTAGATATTTCTTCATTATTTGGGTTGTTTGATTTAATTTCTTCTGTTGAGCTCCAAGTTACGTCGTCAATTTCGAAGGCATTCACCAACTCATCAGCCAATTTTTTTAAATCTGCCGTTCTCTGGGAATTGGGTTTATTTCCTTCAACACTTTTAATTTCTTTTCTTGTTTGCGGATTTTCCCTTTTGATATCCGATTTTTCGATGCCTCGATTTTGTTGTGCTTCAATTTTAATAAAAGCAAGCAAAAAGAATAATAGTAACAGTAGTTTTTTCATTATAGTAAAAATTTAAATGCTTTACCTAGGTCAGTTTGAGCCTCTTTTGTATTCTGTTTCTTCGAAATTTTAACAGAATCGGATTGTAAAAAGTGCCTATGAATTTCAAATATATTAAAATATATTAAATTTGGAGTTGTTTAAAAATATATTTTAAACATGAAAGGTATCATTAAATAATTAGGTGTTCAATAAATTGGCTGTTTAATTGAAGAAAGTACAATAAACGGTGTTTGAAAATAAGAGTATTTTATCTTAATTTTTAACATCCAAAGCATCGCGTAGCGCATTTCCAATCAGCATAAAAGCCATCACCAAACTCATAATCGCTAATCCCGGAATTATGGCCAAATAGGCCTTTCCTAAAATAATGTAACTGTAATGGTCTTT
>JAVVEF010000172.1:0-3848 GCA_032251275.1 Lutibacter sp. | reverse complement strand
TGACTTAAAATTGCCAGTTTCATTATAATGTTTAAACCAATTCGAAACAGTATTTTTATTTACTCCAAACAAAATGGTAATTTCTCCTTTCTTTATGCCTTTCTTAAATAGCGTTATTGCTCTTCTGCGATATAAACTTCTTATTGTATCGTCTATTGTTGTCCTAAAGTCTTTTTTCCATAGGAAAAATATAAAATATTTTTATGAATATATTATTGCTTGGTTAATATATGTTGATTTGCTATAAGTTTTTAACTTGTTAATTGTTAATTAAAAACGCTTAGTGATTGCAGTCCTTCGACTCCACTCATGATAAACTCATCCTTTTTGAGGTTTTTCACCGAAAAAAGTTTGTAACGATAAATCCGACCAAAAAACACCCAAAATTTGCAGGCTGTTTTAATTATTTAAAGCCGCATTTTCTTCATCGGTCAATAGCCTGGAATGGATGATAAACCGCAACCCAAGCGGAATTTCAAGAGAAAAACTGGAACCTCTGCCCGCTGTGACATCAACGGTTAAATGGGTGTGTTTCCAATATTCGAATTGGTCTTTGTTCATATAATAATTTACGCCTTCCAGTTGGCCGAGCAACACATCGCTGTCGTCCAAATACATATCTCCTTCTTCAAAAACCATGGGCGAAGAACCATCGCAACAGCCGCCGCTTTGGTGAAATATGAGTTTACCGTGTTTTGCTTTCAGTTGGTTTAAAACTTCAATCGCCTTATTTGTGATGGCTACTCTTTCAAATTTCATTGTTATATTTTTTTGAAAAAGGCTGGCCAAATAATTAGCCAGCCTTTAAATTGTTCACAAAAATTAGTTTTAAAAGAATCCTAATTTATTTTTATCGTAAGAAATCAACATATTTTTAGTTTGGCGATAATAATTCATCATCATCAAATGATTTTCCCGTCCGAAACCAGATTTTTTATAACCACCAAACGGTGCGTGCGCCGGATAGGCGTGGTAACAATTTACCCACACCCTACCTGCTTTTATGGCTCTTGGAACTTGGTATAATTGGTGCGCGTCTCTGGTCCATACGCCGGCACCCAATCCGTAAAGCGTGTCGTTGGCAATTTCAACGGCGTCTGCTTCATCCTTAAATTTAGTGACTGCCACAACAGGGCCAAAAATTTCTTCCTGAAAAACCCTCATTTTATTGTGGCCTTCCAAAATGGTTGGCTTTATGTAAAATCCGTTTGCCAAATCACCTTTTAATTTGCAGGCTGTGCCACCCGTCAACACTTTTGCGCCTTCTTCTTTGCCAATGTTTATGTAGGAAAGTATTTTTTCATATTGATCATTGGAGGCTTGTGCACCCAACATGGTGCTTACGTTATACGGATTGTCCTGAATAATGGCATTGGTTCGGGCAATTACTTTTTCCATAAATTTATCGTAAATGTCTTCTTGAACCAACAATCTTGACGGACAAGTACAAACTTCTCCTTGGTTGAAGGCAAATAAAACTGCGCCTTCAATGGCTTTATCCAAGAAAGCATCATCTGCATCCATCACAGAATTAAAGAAAATATTGGGTGATTTTCCGCCCAATTCCATCGTCACCGGATTTAGGTTTTTGGAAGCATACTGCATAATTAATTGTCCGGTGGTAGTTTCTCCTGTAAAGGCAACTTTATTCACGCCCGAATGCGAAGCCAACGGTTTCCCGGCTTCCGGCCCAAAACCATGGATGACATTTACCACACCGGGAGGAAAAACCTCCGCAATTTTCTCCATCAACAAGGTTGCGGATGATGGTGTTTGCTCTGCCGGCTTTAAAATCACGCAATTTCCTGCCGCCAAAGCAGGAGGTAATTTCCAAGACAACATCAATAACGGGAAGTTCCAGGGAATAATTTGGGCGATGACACCAAGCGGTTCTTTAATGTTCATAGAAAGCGTATTGGCATCCAACTCGGTTGCGCTGCCTTCTTCGGCTCTGATTACGGCCGCAAAATAACGCCAATGGTCAACCGACAAAGGAAGATCCGCATTCAGCGTTTCCCGGATTGGTTTTCCGTTGTCGCAAGTCTCCACGATGGCAAATTCTTCTAAATTTGCTTCAATGATATCCGCAACTTTATTGAGCAATGCTGCTCTATGGGCAGCGGAAGTATTTCCCCAGGCATCTTTTGCCGCATTGGCCGCGTCCACCGCATTGTCAACATCTTCTTTTTGTGAGCGAGGATATTTCGCGATTAGTGAATTGTCAACTGGCGAATGATTGTCAAAGTATTCGCCACCTACCGGCGCCACGAATTTTCCATTGATAAAATTTCCGTATTTTTCTTTAAATTTTGGTTTTGAATATCCCATATTGAATGAATTAAATGAATAATGCCTACTCTTTTATAGATTTTCGGTTTCCTCTTTATTGGTTAATTTTAACGAATGCGAACAGTTTAGCATAAAAAGTTTAAACTCTAAAAACATTATTTTCTGCTGTATTAATTTTAAAGTTACATAAATTTTTGGTTTTATCACAATTAAACAAAATTTTTAGGTTTTGTTTAACGAAAACTTAAAAATGAGACATAAACATTAGCATAATCGTGATTGCAGTTTTTGTATTAAGGACATTTGTTTGGTCACGGATTAGGGATCCAAACTATTGGGTTTCCATTTAGTATCAACTAAATCAGCATTATTGTTGATTTTCTAAGGCAATTGGGAAAGCTAAATTCCATAAAAGAGTGACAATATAAAAAATAAGATAATTGATATTTGGACACTTTTGAAAACAAGCTGAAGAAATTTCAGAAAAATGTTCTCTCATTGTCAAAACGCTAATGAATTTATTGCATTGGTGAATTGTTAATTTTTAGGTTTAATATCTGGAACAAGAAAATACAAGCATCATCAATATCTTACTCCAGATGCAAGAAACGAATTGTCGATATTTATATCTCAAGCTACAGCTTAGAGTCAATTTTCTGATTTGGATAGCTTTAGGATGGAATATTGTAAAAAGCATAATGTACCTTATTAGTTGAAATTTAAGCTTTTATACTGATTTTTTCTTTAGCAGTTTGTTTCTCCACATTATGCCCAACTTAATGCTTGATGAAAGATATCTGTTAAAATATCAATGCAATTGATGGGAAGGAGATTTATCAAGAGCGATTAAATAAAACCCATTTCCTTCGCCTTTAAAATCAGTTCTCTGTCTTCTTTTTCCTCAACGTCAAACATTTCTTTAAGTTGTCTTTTTCTTCTTTCAATTCCGGCAATTGACATGGGAAGCACATCAGGAAGACCCTTCATTTTAGTGCCAATAGACAATTCATATAACAATTGCCGGTCAATTTTATCCAGTAAATAGTCGCCCGAGATTTGTTTGCGCAGTAATTTTATCACAGATTTACTGTAATATGGAGGATCAAAAATTACGGTCTTAATCGCTTCAATTAATTCCTCGGTATCTATGTCGTTTTTTATTAAAAACCCATCGGGATTTACATTTTTCAATATATTCTGAACCCTGTAATTATCATTAAAAGTTGTTGAAATTATTATTTTTGAATTGGGCAGCAGTTCATTAATTCTCACGCCAATATCTTCTCCCAATAAAATTTCTCCATCTGTAGAAGGGGGTAATTTGATATCCAAAAAAATAATGTCAAAACCATCCGATTTTGAGGCATTTTCAATTTTGTGAAGCGCTATGTCAGAATTTTGTGCTGTTTCAATTTTAAAATCAGCGTTTTCGATTGATAAACCGGCATTTTTTAAAGCCATTTTATAGACTTCCAATATGATTGGATGGTCGTCAATTAATAAAACGGTTCTACCATTATTTGTGTGGATAAAGATCAAGACCTCCATGAAAAAAGAGT
>JAVVEF010000171.1:0-3947 GCA_032251275.1 Lutibacter sp. | reverse complement strand
TCAAAATTACCGACAGATATGCCCGATTCATTGGCGCTTGCGGTACTTGACGTATGTGGCGCGCCTGCACAAACAGCCCGTTTGGTGAAATCTGGAGATACGGTTGTTATTATTGGTGCCAGCGGAAAATCGGGTATGCTGTGCTGTTATGAAGCAAAAAGAAGGGCTGGCGTTAATGGGAAAGTAATTGGTGTTGATTATAGCGACAAAGGTCTAGAAGCCTTAAGAAAATTAAACATCTGCGACGAAATAATTAAGCTTGATGCAACAAACGCATTGAGCTGTTATGATGCCATTTCAAAGTTAACCAATGATGAACTTGCCGATGTTGTGATAAACAATGTAAACATCCAAAACACAGAAATGGGTTCCATCTTAATGTGTAAAGACAGAGGTGTGGTGTACTTCTTCAGTATGGCTACGTCATTTACAAAAGCGGCTTTAGGCGCTGAAGGCGTTGGTAAAGATATTGACATGATTGTTGGCAATGGATACGCAAAAGAGCACGCAGAAATAACCTTAAATATATTAAGAGAACATAAAGGGATAAGGGCTTTATATGAAAGCCTTTATGCATAATTAAATTTTTTGAATAACTGAAATTTTAAAAAATGAAAACAGCGTATAAAAAAGTAGCTTATAAACACATCCCTTTATTTAAGGACGTACCTCAAGAAGATTGGAATGATTGGAGATGGCAGTTAAGACATGCCATTAGAGATATTCCGACGCTGGAAAAAGTAATTATATTATCCGATGAAGAAAAGGAAAATCTTTCAAGTACTTTAAATAAGTTCAAAATGGCAATTACGCCATATTATGCTGCTTTAATGGATAAGGAAGATAGAAATTGTCCTGTAAGAATGCTGGCAGTTCCTGTTCTTAATGAACTGTTTGTGGCCCCTTCTGATTTGGATGACCCGCTGCATGAAGATGTGGATTCTCCGGCTCCGGGACTAACGCATCGTTATCCGGACAGAGCGTTATTGCTGGTTACGCATGAATGTTCCATGTATTGTCGTCATTGTACACGAAGAAGAGTTGTTGGTGATGCTACTGAAAAAGTGGGCAAAGACCATCTTGAACAAGCATTTGAGTACATTAGAAATACACCTCAAATAAGAGATGTAGTTGTTTCCGGCGGAGATCCATTAATTTTAAGCGATGAAAGAATAGATTACATTCTGACAGAATTAAGAAACATAGCGCATGTCGAAATTATCCGTATTGGAAGTCGTATGCCTGTGGTGCTTCCTCAAAGAATTACAGATGAATTCTGTGAAATGCTTAAAAAGCACCATCCAGTATATGTGAATACGCATTTTAATCACCCAAAAGAAATCACTGAAGATGCTAAAATTGCTTGTGAAAAATTAGCAAATGCAGGCGTTAATGTCGGAAACCAATCGGTGCTTCTAAGAGGCATCAATGATTGCTCAAATATCATGAAAAAGTTAGTGCATGAGTTATTAAGAATTCGTGTAAGACCTTATTATATATACCAATGTGATCTTTCCGAAGGAATTTCTCACTTTAGAACAACCATTTCAAAAGGCATTGAAATCATTGAAAATTTACGCGGACATACTTCAGGTTTGGCCGTTCCTACTTTTGTGGTGGACGCTCCGGGCGGCGGCGGTAAAATTCCGGTAATGCCAACTTACTTAATATCTCAAAACGAAAAAAGAGTGGTATTAAGAAATTATGAAGGTGTGATAACGACGTATACACAACCAACAAATGGAAAGGAACATGATGCTGAAAATTGTGAATTTTGTAAAGACGAGAATTTGGTTGCTAAAACTGGTGTGGCCATGTTATTAAACAATGACGGACTTTCTCTTCAGCCTGAAAATTTGAAAAGAAGAAACAGAGAACTCGTAGAATAAAGGAATAAATACGATCCGTATTAAGATGAACAGCATTATTACAGAACAACTGCTTAATAAAACGACCTTCTTAGTAGGGAATAAAAAGAATGCGGGTAAAACAACTTTTCTGAATTATGCGCTTGCGCAGCTTAGGGAAGTTGTTCGGCCCGCTTTTTTTACCATTGGGATTGATGGTGAAGCAAGTGATTTAATATTTGACACGCCCAAACCAAAGGTTTATACTGAAACGGATGACTACGTGGTCACTTCGGGTTTAATGATCAATAAAAGTGATGCGCTTTTTGAAATTATTCATGTATTTCCATACAAAACTGTTTTAGGAAGGCTTGTTTTGGCAAAAACATTGCGAAGTGGAAATATAGAACTTGTCGGCTCTGAAGACAACAAGCAGCTCGCCGAAATTGTAGATTATCTCAGAAATGAGGAGCA
This sequence comes from Lutibacter sp., assembly GCA_032251275.1. Taxonomy (GTDB): domain Bacteria; phylum Bacteroidota; class Bacteroidia; order Flavobacteriales; family Flavobacteriaceae; genus Lutibacter. Next base: position 1,626 of record JAVVEF010000171.1, on the reverse strand, counting down.
CATAAATACGATTATCATTGATGGTGCCGCAAGCCGGGTAACGCAAGTGGCTTCCATTAAAAACAGCTACTTTTACTATATTATTAAGCTCGACCAAAAAAGCATCAATTCGGATATCAATAAATTAAGAACCATTGCGTTGATCAGTAAATTTAGAGGTATTGATAAGATTGATGATAATGAAAATAAAAAGGTGTTCGAGATAAAAGGTGCTTTAACAGCATCCAAACTTTCAACGATTCCTGAAGATTGTGATATTTTGTTGCTCAATGATTTTACAAAAATATTCCTGGATTTTTCTCAGGTTACCGAACTGACAAAAAAACTTGAAATTGTATATAAAATACCTTATCAATTGGTCGCTTTTGTGGTCATTTTAAAAGATATGATGAAGGAAGATTTTGTGAAAATATTAGAAAGCCATAACCTGGAAGAACCAATTTTATACAACCCATATGAATATTAAAGAGACCATGCAATTTGTGGAATTTAACACATTCTATTCGGAGTATGCGCCTTTAACTCCTTATGGATTGCTGGATAAAAACAAATACCATGTTTTTACGGATGAAAAAACGCTTTTTTCTGTTTATGATTCCATAGGTAAAATAGTCAGCTTTATCAACGAAAATTCTTTTCAATCTGATAAAATTGAACACCATTTGAAAAGGATTTCCCAGTTAAATACTTTAGAAAGAAAAACTTTCGATTCTTCAGAGGTTTTTCTGGTGAAAAAATTGTTGGTGAACTTTAAAAGCATCGTTAAACTGTTGAATGATGAGCTAAAAGAAGATTTACAAATCAACTTTTTATCAGAAGAATTATTGAATTTTTTGTCTTTTGACGGAATGAATAAAGAATCATTCTATCTAAGTGCCCAATACAATGCCGAGCTGGCTGAAAACCGAAAAAAAATAGGGGAAACCGATAAAGTTTTGGCTGAAATAAAAAAAGAGCGGCTTCATGAGATTTTAAAACAACATGGCCTTGATTTTAGATTTCGTGATTTTATCATTGCTTCAGAAAATATCACAAACAACTTTAGTCCGGAACTTATTTATAAAGAAGTATACGATAAAACTTCCTTATTGCTGAAGCCAATGCTTCCGAAGGAATATTTCGAGATACACAAAAAAAGAGAAGCGTTATTGCTTGAAGAGCATAAGTTGGAACAACTTGTTCTTAGTGCAATAGCTGAAAAAATAATCGCTGAAAAGGAGCTAATAAAAAACTATATCGATAAAATTGTTTTACTCGACACCCTTTTTGCAAAATCAAGAATGGCGATTAAGTATAAAATGACAGCTCCGGTTTTAATTGATAAAAAAGCAACTATTGAAATTGTAAACGGTCAATATTTGCCCCTGGCAAACAAATGCGCAAAAATGGGTATAATTTACACGCCTTTAAATGCGGAGTTTGACAATAAAACCTGCGTGATTACAGGTTCAAATATGGGCGGCAAAACGGTGCTTTTAAAAACAATAGGATTTATGCAGCTGCTAACCCAAATGGGTTTCTGGGTTCCTGCCATAAAGTTTAAAACATTGGTTTTTGAAAATATCCATTATATTGGTGAAGACCTTTCAGAAAAAGTGGAAGGCCTTAGCAGTTTCGGATTTGAAA
>JAVVEF010000170.1:0-4054 GCA_032251275.1 Lutibacter sp. | reverse complement strand
CAAATGTTAAAATAATGTTTTTTGAGGTGAGTATTGCGTAAGGTGAGTAAATAATATAAATAAATCAACAAACAGTATTTTTATTTGTGGTATTCCTCTAAAAAAAGAATTTATTCTGGATGTAAAAAAAGTATTGATGGAAGAACTAAATAAAATTCAAATAGAAACAAATCAAGAAATAAGCTAGTAATAAACAAGTGAATCCAGCCTTTCAAATGGCGTTTTTAATTTACACAAGGGTAAAAATGCTAAAAATTTACACTCATTTTGTCTTTAAGGGCAATTTTGCCAGCATTCAATTTTAAATATATTTCATCTTTAGAAATTATGGAAACCAAACAAACTTTTTAAAGAAAACACGGTTTTTAACCGCAAGGGATGCAAGGTTTTTCGCAACTAACGCAAAGTGCTTATTTAAAAACTTAACAATTTGCGAACATTGCGCCTTCTTTACGAGCATTGCTGTTAAACCACTTCAGATAATTTCCCAAAACAAAAAAACCGAGCAAATTGCCCGGTTTTTATATGAATATAATTTAAGCTTAACTCAAAGCCTGCTTAATCCTTTTAATCGCTTCACGCAACTGCGCTTCCGATGCAGCGTAAGATATTCTAATGCAAGTAGGCGCACCAAAAGCATCGCCGGTTACGGTTGCCACATTTGCTTCTGCCAATAAAAACATCGAGAAATCAGCCGCATTCGCTATTTTATGTCCTTTAATCTCTTTTCCAAAAAAAGCAGAAACATCCGGAAAAACATAAAATGCGCCTCCGGGAACATTTAATTTAAATCCATCAACTTCTCTCAATAAATCAATCACAATATCTCTTCGGCTGTGAAATTCATCAACCATATATTTAATTTTGGAAGCAGGCGCCTGCAATGCAGCAATGGTGGCACGTTGCGCAATGCTGTTGGCTCCAGAAGTAATTTGGCCCTGCATTTTTGTGCAAGCTTTCGCAATCCATTCCGGTGCGCCAATGTAACCAATGCGCCAGCCGGTCATCGCAAATGCTTTTGCAACGCCATTTACGGTGATGGTTCTGTCAAACATACTTGGAATTTCGGCAAAACTAAAATTAGGTTCGCCATAATTGATATGTTCGTAAATTTCATCGGAAAGAATGAAAATATTTGGGTGTTTTTCTAGGACTTCGGCAAAAGCCCTGTATTCCGCCTCACTGTAAATGGTGCCGCTCGGATTGTTTGGCGAGTTGAAAAACACCATTTTTGTTTTTGGCGTAATGGCTACTTCTAGCTGCGCCGGCGTAATTTTAAAATCCATTTCAACAGTGGAAGGAATTTCAACATAGGTTGCTTCTGCCAATATGGAAATGGCCGAATAGCTCACCCAATATGGTGCAGGCAACAACACCTCATCACCCGGATTTAACAGTACCATCGCCACATTGGCAATAGATTGTTTTGCACCGGTAGAAACCACAATTTGGTTGGTTTGATACGTTAAATTGTTGTCGCGTTTAAATTTTTCGCAAATCGCCTTTTTTAAATCCGCATAACCATCAACAGGACTGTAGGAGCTGTAATTGTCGTGAATGGCCTGAATGGCGGCTTCCTTAATAAAATCGGGTGTGTTAAAGTCGGGTTCACCTAAACTTAAACTGATAATGTCTTTTCCCTGTTCTTTAAGCTCTCTGGCTTTTGCGGCCATGGCTAAGGTTTCTGAAACCGGTAAGCTGTTAATCCTGTCGGAAAGTTGGTTGGTCATATCAAAATATTTATGCGTACGCAGGCTTTGCGCCAAGCGTTTTTAATTGGTTAAAATGTTTGGCAATTGCCTTTGTAAATGTTTTGTATTCGTTGTACGGCAAGTTATATTCCAATGCCGTTTCTTTAACAATTTTAGCTATTTTTCCATAATGAATATGGGAAATATGCGGGAAAATATGGTGTTCAACCTGATGGTTTAAGCCGCCCGTGTACCAAGAAATAAATTTATTGGTAGGCGCAAAATTTGATGTTGTGTACAATTGATGCACCGCCCAGGTATGTTCCAGATTACCGTCTTTATCCGGCAAAGGCATTTCAGTGTTTGGCACAACGTGCGCCAATTGGAAAACAACGCTTAAAATCATTCCCGCAGTATAATGCATCAGAAAAAACCCGATCAATACTTTCCACCAGGCAATGTCCAAAACCGACAACGGCAAAGCAATCCAAAGGAAATAATAAAGCAATTTGGTCACAATTAACGTGGTCCATTCTGTGGCCGGATTTGGAAATTTGCCATAAGAAAGTTTACGTTTCAAATACTTGTGCATTTGTTTAAAATCAGTGGTAATTGCCCAGTTAATGGTTAACAATCCGTATAAAAAAATGGAATAATATTTTTGAAATTGGTGTATTTTTAGCCATTTGGCATTTTTGGTGAAACGTATAATTCTGCCGGCATCAATATCCTCATCGTGTCCCTGAATATTTGTGAATGAGTGGTGCAAAACATTGTGCTGCACTTTCCAGTTGTAAACATTTCCTGCCAAAATGTAAATGCTACTTCCCATTATTTTGTTCACCCATTTTTTGCTCGAAAAAGATTCGTGATTGCTGTCGTGCATCACATTCATTCCAACGCCTGCCATACCAATTCCAGTCACGATGGTTAATAAAAGCAACACCCATTGTGGCATGGAAACCGTTAATATTAAAACCAAAGGCACCAAAAACACGCCGAACATGATGATGGCTTTGGAATATAATTTCCAATTGCCGGTACGTTTTAGCCCATTTTCCTTAAAATAAGCATTAACCCTTTTATTTAATGTCTTGAAAAAAATAGCTTTATCTGTTCTGGAAAAGCTGATGGTATTATTTGTCATAATAATTTATATGTGTCAATATAGCCATTATAGCACCAAAATTACGCCATAAATGTTTCGTTAAATAACTTTTGTGAAAAATATAACATTTTTTCAAAAGATGTTAATTTAATTTAGGAAACCGTAATTTTGCGCTCACAATACCGCAAATATATGGACATCATTTTAAAATATTTCCCAGATTTATCGGAAAATCAACGCTCTCAACTTTCACAATTAGGGGAATTATACGCTTTTTGGAATGCCCAAATCAATGTGATTTCAAGAAAAGACATTGATGAATTGCCTATTCGCCATGTATTGCATTCCTTGGGAATTGCGAAAGTGCAGCCATTCAATTCCGGTGCCCGAATTTTGGATGTTGGAACAGGCGGCGGATTTCCGGGAATTCCGTTGGCTATATTGTTTCCTGAAACCCATTTTCATTTGGTAGATTCCATCGGAAAAAAAATTAAAGTGGTGAAGGAGGTTGCTGCCGCTTTGGATTTAAAAAATGTAAAAGCAGAAGCCATAAGGGCTGAAGAAGTAAAAGGGGAATTCGATTTTATTGTGAGCCGCGCCGTTACAAATATGGACGATTTTGTGAAATGGACCAAAGCCAAGATTTCCAAAAAACAGCAGCACGAATTGAAAAACGGCATCCTATATTTAAAAGGCGGCGATTTAACCGAAGAATTACAAAATTTTCCAAAAGCACAATTATTTGATTTAACACACTATTTTGATGAGGATTTTTTCGAAACCAAAAAAGTGGTATATATTCCCTTAAAAAAGAAATAAAACCGAACGGATTATTGATGGTATTACTAAAAATCATATTGAATGTGAGATGAAGAAATGTTTGAATATCCCTAATACCGATAAAATTTTATGGGATAAAATTGTTGAAGTATTAACTAACTCTGTTAAAATTAAGGATGTTTTAAAAGAAAAAACTCTTATTGGGAGTAGTTTTGAATCGTTAGATTTAAAACAAATTTTAGAGTTAAATGAAAATAAGATACATGAACTAACTTTGGTAAAAAATAATATTGAAAGAGGTTTAGTTGAAGTTGAATCAAGACATATTTTACAAGAATTCACATCTGAACAAATATATAAATCCATCAAAAAAAACCTCACTAAGAAATACCAAAAAGTTAAGTCTGAAATTGATGATTTAAAAAATAGGTTCTACCATTATTTGTGTGGATAAAGATCAAGACCTCCATGAAAA
>JAVVEF010000169.1:0-4079 GCA_032251275.1 Lutibacter sp. | reverse complement strand
TCATTCAAATTTTTTAATTTAAGAATAAAAGTAAAAAAATCAGTTGATCCATATATTGACGAAAATCAAATGACAGGTTGATTGATATCAATTAATGAACAAAAGCACCATTTGATTTTGGCTTTTGCGATTGTTTAAAAAAAAATCTTTAAATGCTGTTTTTTTAAACTTTTCCATAAACCGGGACAATATAATTCCCGTTTAAAAATGCTGTGGCAGCTATCTGGCTTTGAAGAATTACGCCGCTGATCGAATTTTCAAGCAACAGTTGTGCTGCCTGCACCAAAGGAGCGGCTGTGGTGGTTTGGATGGCTCGCAATTGATGTTTCCCGACTTTTTGCGGACGAATGCGTTTGGCAATTTCCTGTCTGCGCAAAATACCCTTCGCATCTTTGCCTTCAACGGCAGCATACAACACAATTTGGTCATCTTCCATATGAGGAATCACAGCTTCCATTTTTTGCTGTAAATTTTTAATCTTTTCAGGAGTATTTCCCAAATGATCAAGTTGCTCCTGTACCCAGGCGTAATGCCCCGGATGGCGCAAAGTTTTATAGTCGAGTGAACGCACTTTTCCCGATAATGGATCAGGCAAATCGGCTGCACCGCCTGAAGTTAAGTCATCTTCATAAGAAATTCCTTCAATAATGATGGTGGCTCTTTCCGATAAGGCGGGAAGGTATGTTTTTTTAAAATCCCGAAGCACAATGGCGTCTTTCAGGTATTCCGTAGCCACGCCAACCGGACTCCAGGTAAATCCGTAGTAATGTGGCGCAACCGCATGATTGGTAAGTGCGCCAACTTTAAACTCAAGCTTATCTGGTTTATCAACTTTAAAATCTTTGCAAAACTGCTGAAAAAGTTTGTGGGCAAGCAAGTCAATATAACCGGGCGCCAAACCTGTCTGAAGTAAGAAACCCGTTTTGGCATCTTTGGCCAAATCCATTATTTTATTGGTTTCATCCACATATTCGGTTAGGTTGGCATAATGCATCTCAAAATCTTTCGCGAATCGGGCCATTTTGGGTGCCTGGCTTCCGGGAAGGCAATCTAGCAGCAAATCACTTTGATGAAATATTTTTTTCATTTCATCAGTAAGGCCATTTTCGGGAAGGTGAAAACTTTGGACTGAAGATGGTTTTGTTGTTCCTTCTTCCATCCATTTTGCCACTTTTTGCGCTTTTGAAAGCGTTCTGTTTCCGATGAAAAGGGTGGGAGCAACCTCGCTCCATTCCATCAATATCAAACCGGCAGCTTCAGCAATTCCGCCCGCTCCGGCAATAACAATGTTAAAGTGCTTTTTCATACATGAAATATACAATTTTTCTTTAGTTGGTATTTATGATCATTCGAAAAAAATTTATAGATTGTATGTTTTGCCGATTTTTATCAATAAAAATCATTAATGTTGCGCAATAAATGTGTGAATAAAGTAACTTTTTATGATAATTATGTAACACATCACTCAAGAGGAAAGTTCATTTTTGCTATATAGAATCCAATTATGAAAAAATCACTCATTTTATTAAATATCATTGTTATTGCTTTATTATTTTCCTGCAAACGCAATGAAAATACTGACGTTAAAAAGGAACTAAGAGTTAGAAATCAGCCGAAATCTGTTACTTATCAAACGGAAAATGCCAAGGAATGGCTGTCGGCAAATATTAATGATTCCAAAAAATTGCGGATTGCAGTTGCGGTTAACAGAACTGACAAGGAAAATTTTGCACAAATGGATACGGTAATTGTGCCTGTTGATATGACCGGCGATTTGGAATTCTATCTTCCGTTTCCCATAAATGTTCCTTTTCTGAAAGATATCGACAAAATTATTTATTTCTCTTACCCAACGCAAACATTTGCCACCTATGAAAATGGCGAATTGATTTATACCGGACCAACAAATATGGGCAGAAAGCAAGATCAAACGCCAACCGGACTTTTTTACGCCAATTGGAAGGCTGAAGAAACCGTCAGTACTTTTAATGATGAATGGGATTTGAGATGGAACTTTAACGTAGAAAATTTGTTGGGTGTTGGCTGGCATCAGTATAGTTTACCGGGTTATCCTGCTTCCCACGCTTGTATGCGACTTCAGGAAAAAGATGCACGTTACCTTTATGAATGGGCAGATCAATGGGTTTTGACAGGTAAAGACAAAGTTTTGGTAAAAGGCACTCCGGTAATTGTTTTTGGCAGTTACGATTTTGACGCGCCAAAACCCTGGTCGCAGTTAATTGAAAATCCGAAAGCGTTGGATATTACCGAAGATGAAATGAAAAATCATACCGCGCCTTTTATAAAACTTATTTTAGCCGAACAGGAAAACAGGGCGGCAAAAGGGTAGGGCTGGTAACATTTACACCGACTGTGTTAAGTTTTTTTAATGAATTAACCTTAGGGCTTCTTTTCTGCTCAAATTGTTCAATGCGGTTTTGCTCGCAAATTCTATAACCCACATTGGATTTGTTTTACTGAATTCTCTTAAAATTCACCCAATGGCCTTGTTGATAAAAAATTCCTTTGAACCCAATAATGAATTGATTATGGAACTTAATAAAACGGTATCCAGATTATCTTTGTATTTTAGCTGAAACAACAAAGCCGATCTTTGCAGCCAAATATTATTTGAAAGTAGCCACTTTTTAACATAGATATCTCTTTGTTCTGGATATTTTTTAAAATACTCGCCCATCAATTTAGCAGCAATAAAATCGACGGTATCCCACCAGGATTATCTACGATGATCCTGACAAAAGTCCGCTTTGAAAATCAACAAAAGAAAAAACAGCTTACCAAAAAAATAAAGCGAGCTTTGTTTTTTGGCTCGCTTTATTTTTCAACTTTTTGTTGATTTATTCGTGACTCCACCAGAATTTGTGCGTTACCATATATTCAAACAGTTTGATGTCTTTTTTTTCTAATTGGTTTACATATTTAAAAGCAAGTTCTTGCGAAAAATATTGATAATCCCGCTGTGGTTTTTCCCAAAGTGATTTCACGATGTTGTCCAGTTCCGCTTTTTCAGGCAGAAATTCTTTCATGAAAAATGGTTTCTGAATTTCCCGTCTTTCCGTTGATTTAATGCCATAAAACTCAAATTGATTTCGCATATATGCTTTTTGCTCCAAAGCAATTATAGGATTCGCATGTTGCGAAAATTCAAGTTCTAAGGTTTTTATGAATGCGGTCATTTTTGTTTTCATGTTCCCAAATGAGTGGTTATATACAATCAAATATAACTGTTTATGCAAAACATTATCAGAATAAAATATTGTTGTCCGATAAAAATTCATGAGAACTAATTTATGAAAATAAACAGGTTAAAATGCATTCAGTAAAAAAAGTCTTTTCAGTTAGGGAATTACCTTCCAATGCAAGGTTTGGCAAATATAGCGAAGGTAGGATACCAATAATAATTTAATAAAACGCATCTTAACCAAAGCCAATAGGATAGCATACTTTCCTATAAAATTGAAGTCAGTAAGAGAACGGCAATAATGAGGATGGTGATTGACGATATGCCAATTGGAATCCATACAGGTGCAATCCAAGGACGGGGTATCAGAAAAAGTACATCAATAGTCGTAAATTTTGGTGGCCATTTAATTAAAAGATAAAGCGAGAGATAATAAAACAAATCCCAAAATGCAAATGTCCAAAGAAATACAACCACCGTGTCTATCCAGGTTTCTCCAACCAAAAGCGCCAGGGCTACAAGCATCACTATTGTGGCTGCTTCCCTTGTTTTCTCAATAAAAATATCCTGTTTAGAAATTTTTTCGAGTGATTCTTTATTTGATTCCGAGTCATTTATTCCAAGTACCCTGCGAAGATAAACCACTGTCACGCCTTCCAAATGGGCCATGGCGATGCCAAAAACAGCCAATAATAAAAACTTTTCCATCTTAAATTATTTTTTCTCCTTTTGTTGTTTTCTAATGAAAAATTACATGCCAGAATGTCAAGGTTCCTATATGATTATATAGTTTAGTACATTAATTTACGAATAAAGTTTGAATAATTAGGGCTTACTGAAAAACTATTTTGATTTATGCAATATGAAGATTTAATTT
>JAVVEF010000168.1:0-4167 GCA_032251275.1 Lutibacter sp. | reverse complement strand
TTAGTAATTAATGGGGAACTTAAATCAAACTGGTATAATGTTGAAAAATGATTGTTGGGGTTATTGGATTCAGCATAATTATCGCTATTAAAATCATTAGAGGCGTTTACATATAATTTTTCGCTGTTTGAAGAAAATTCAACTCCGTAAGGCCTGTCGGCAGGAGCAACAAGAGGTAAGTTTTTTTGGTTGGTCACTTCTCCGGTAGATGAATTGAAATCATATAATAAAAATGAACCCGCCATAGATTGTCCATTGTTAAAATTACTCATATGGGCAATGGCCAATTTTTTTCCGTCAGGCGATATTTTTAAATAACCTCTTCTGTCATAAACGGTATAGGAAACTGACGATTTTATTGGATTTGAAGCGACTCCGGAACTGCTGACTTTATAAGCATAAAATTCGTTGACAGCGAATGAAATGACCCAAAAAGTTTGACATTCCGCACCTTTTACGGCGGCAACTTTTTCAGTCCATAAATCTGATTTACCTTCTGATAAGTCGATCGGACCAGCAATAACATCGCCTAAACCTGCAGCAGCAGTCATATCAATGGTATAATAATTAAAACCGAACTCACCACCGTCTATTTTTGCGCCAACAGTGAAGATATAATAAACAGTATTGCTTCCCGGTTTTGGAATTATCATAGCAGATTGTGTGCTGGAGGCATTGCCTTTTAACCCGGTTCCATTTGGCGTTGGGTTATGGAGTCTGTTCCAAACAGTAGTTCCATCGGAATAAAAAAGTAAATTTCCATTTGAGTCTGAAAAAGAAGAACAGCCTTCGCGCGTATTTAAACTTCCGCTAACGGGAACAGGAACGCCACTGTTAAAATTTAAACCTGCATTTTCGCCAAAATACCAAATGTTAGCTTCACCTTGCGCAAAAACAGTGAATGCGCAAAAAAGCAATAAGATGGTGATAAAATTTTTCATTCGGATGATTAGGTTTAAACATCCAAATATAGAAAAAAATAAAAGTTAAATGTTAAAAAGAAAGATAGTTCGAAGATGGAAGACGGAAGTTCAAATTCAAATTCATTTCTGAATCAAATCAAGCCCCCTTTCCTTTGGAAAGGGTTGGGGATAGGATTAAAAGTTTAAAAAAAACTGCTTGCTGCAACTGAAAACTGACAACTCATTTTCTTTTACAAATCCCTCTTTTTCAGTAATACATAAGAAAGATATATGAAAATTGCTGTCCAAACCAACACAATCACAATGTCTTTTGGTTGTACCGAAAAATCCTTCGATAAATCTTCGCCCACCTGTTTTGCCACTGTTTTAACGGCTCCCAAACGGGTAAATGGTTCTTTGATCAGGTTGCTCATGGCTTCCAAAGGAAAAAATTGCATCACATTGGCAACCATAGTATCAAATTTCCAGTAAAGCATTCCTTTGGCAAAACCTTCAATCATAGCCCAAACCAGCATCGCTCCGACAGCAAATGCCGATCTTTTTACCAAAATTCCCAAAAACAATCCGAAGGAGAAAAAAGCGACCAGCTTCACAAAAAAGGCGATTAAATATTCCAAATCTGTGGTTATGATGGCAAATTCTGTAAAATCAGAATAGCTATAACCGAGAATTAAGGACACCACAAAAACAAATATGGTTGAAACCAATGCCAGCAAAATAACCGTATAAAATTTGGAAAGCACAAACTCTTTTTTGCTCAATCCGTCAATTAGATTTTGTTTTAAGGTCTTGTTGCTGTATTCATTGGCCATCATGGAAACAATCACAAGCAACAGGAAAAATTTTAAAATGGATGCTATATAGGTATTGAAATGCCAGATATATGGGAAATTGAAAATTCCCTGATCTGCCAAATGAAATTTCACCGGACCGATATCAAATTTTATGGTCGCGATTAAAGCAATGGACGTTAGCAATACAAAATAAATGAAGACCAAAACCCTGCTGGCTCTATTGTGTTTTAATTTATGAATTTCGATGTTTAACAATCGCAGCATGGCTTATTTATTATTGGTTAACGTTAAAAATTGTTGTTCTAAACTTGGTTTTCGCCTCACCAAATGCGACAATACAATGCCGTTTTGGAACAAATAACTATTAATTTCTGAGGCTGAAACAGGCTTATTCAAGGTGGCAATAAATTTATCGTCTTCTGTTTTTATGGATAAAATTCCTTCAAATTTCGTAAGCAATTCCATTAATTTTTCAGTATCTGCATCAACTTTAAGTTCAAAAAGTCCGTGCGAAGCCACCATTTCATCCACAGTTCCCGAATATAATTTGACACCTTCCCTGATCACCACCACGTGCGAACACACTTTTTCCACTTCATCCAACAAATGCGACGCCAATAAAATAGTGGTGCCGGTTTGCGCAATTTCTTTAATCAGCACCCTGATTTCGTGAATTCCCTGTGGATCCAATCCGTTGGTGGGTTCATCCAGAATCAGTATTTCCGGGTCATTCAGCAAAGCGGAAGCAATGGCCAAACGCTGTTTCATCCCCAAGGAAAAGGTGGAGAATTTGCTGTTTCTGCGTTCGTACAAATTGACAATCTTTAACTTTTCTTCAATTTTGTCAAATGACACTTCTTTGATCTTGCACACCAGTTCTAAATTTTGAATGGCGGACATATACGGATAAAAATTAGGGCGTTCAATAATGGCGCCCACTTTTTTAAGTGCCTGGTGCGTTGTTAAATTGCCGTCGTACCAGCTGAAACTTCCGGATGTTTTGTTCACAACATTTAAAATAATGCCCAGTGTGGTCGATTTTCCGCTGCCGTTAGGGCCAAGGATGCCGTAAACATTGCCTTTTTGAATGTCAAAAGATAAATCATTTACTGCGTGAATACCACCAAATTTTTTATGAAGGTTTTTTAAGGAGAGGATCGTTTCCAAATTTTTGTTGTTTAGTATAAAAATTAGACGTTTATTAACAATATTTGTTACGGCAATATACTAAATTTGGACTTTACCAATTATTTTTATGGAGGAAGAAAAATTAATGTCGCGCAAAAAACCGAGTTATCCTATTAACGATCAGTTGTATGCCTATTTGACGGAATACAACAGAAATATTAAAATTCCGATTTTTTATGACGATTTGCTTCGTTTTGCCGGAGGCATTTCAGTATTCGACAAAAACGGGGAAGATTCATTATGGATTCGTGTTTATTACTCCGACCACGAGCGCGATGAAATTGATTTAAGCCTGAAACGCATGTACATTATTTTGCATGGCGACGGAAGCGAAGAATCCATTTCTTTTTTGAATGTTGATGCCATTGACTATTGCACTTTTGGAAATTCAAAGCCTTTCAGGGTAAAAATCAGGAATATTTTAAACGACAACCACACCTATATATATATTAAAAAAGCGGATGCTTCTAGGGTTTACGGCCTCGAATTGGAACATATCCTTTCACCAAATAACATAAATTTTTTGGTTTACAAAGACACTTTGATTGAAGAACACGTATTGGGTGTTCCCGGTGACAGTTTTATTGAGGAAAATCTTAAAAACGTGTCAGCCAGCGGCAAAAAAAGACTTTCCAAAGAGTTTGTGAAATTCAACGAACGCTGTGTGATTCGTTTGTTGGGAGATATGCGCGCGTATAATTATGTGATTGTGGCTTCTTATGATTTTGACCAGGTGGAATATAGAATTCGTGCAATGGATTTTGACCAGCAATGTTACGAGGGGAATTTAAAAGTCTATTTTCCGCAGTATTTTAAGGAAAATTATCCCTTTGTTAAAATGGTGGCCGACAATCTGCAGAAAGAATCTATAGAACAATATAAAAAAGAGGAACGTTCCGCAATTGCACGAAGATTTAGAGGCGCCCATACGCGGATAAACAGTTTGATGGAATGTATGGCAAATGACACCATTTCAACGCCAGAGAAAATTCAGCAGTTAAAAATGGATTTGGTGAAATACACCAACGATAAAAATTTTAAGAAATGTAAATCGATGGGCGATATTTTAAAAGTGGGGTTTGATTTTGTGGTAAGGAATTATGAAAATGTGAATACGTATATTATTCGTTAATAAGTGCCTAAAGTTTGGAGTGCCTAAAGTTCAAGATTATCAACTTTACATGTGACACAAGACTTTGTGTTTTTAATATTTATTAACTTTAAGTACTTTTTTAATAATTGTCGTAGTCAAATTCATCCAG
>JAVVEF010000167.1:0-4196 GCA_032251275.1 Lutibacter sp. | reverse complement strand
AAACTAATCTAAAAACTAATGGCAACTGCCGCAATCTGGGTCGCAATTGCCTTTCTTCTTCGACTTAAAAAAATATTTTTTAATCAAAAATCCGACAGCAAGTCCTAAAGCTATATAAACCAAATAATCCTGCATTAACTTAAAATATTAAAGGTGATTACGGCAACAATATAAGCCAAAGCGCCCATTCCTGTGAGTTGTAAAATTGGCCATTTCCAACTTTTGGTTTCCCGTTTTACTATTGCCAATGTTCCAATACATTGCATGGCAAAAGCGTAAAAAAGCAATAATGACATGCCTGTGGCAAAATTAAATCGTTTTTCACCGGTTCTGGGATCAACTTCCGCCGCCATTCGCTCTTTTATGGTGCCTACATCTTCGCCTTCACTTTCCACGTTATAAATAGTTGCCAATGCACCAATAAAAACTTCACGTGCCGCAAAAGAGCTTATTAAAGCGATGCCAATTTTCCAGTCATAACCCATTGGTTTAATCACTGGTTCAATTATTTTTCCCATTGTTCCGATATAGGAATGTTCCAGCTTGTAAGAAGCAATTTTTTTGTTAAGCACATCATCCGGCAGGTTATTGGTGGATTCTTGTGTGTTTACAAATTCCGCAGCATTTTTAAATTTTTCAGGTCCGTTTGAAGCCAAAAACCACAAAACAATAGACAATGCTAAAATTATTTTACCGGCACCAAATACAAAAGCCTTTGTTTTTTCAACAACTTCATAAAAAACATTTTTAAAAGAAGGCAATTTATAATTTGGCATTTCTATGACAAACAAGCTTTTTGTTTTAATATTTAATACATTGTGCAATAAAATTGCCGATGAAATTGCCGCGGTGAAACCTAAAAGATACAAGCCCATCAGGGTCAATCCCTGCAAGTTAAAAATACCAAAAACGCGCTCATCCGGAATTATCAATGCGATTAAAATGGCATAAACCGGCAAACGCGCCGAGCATGTTGTAAAAGGAACTACCAATATGGTAATTAACCGTTCTTTCCAATCGCTGATGTTTCGCGAAGCCATAATTGCAGGTATGGCGCAGGCGGTTCCTGAAATTAAAGGAATAATGCTTTTGCCGCTCATGCCAAATTTGCGCATAATTTTATCCATTAAAAACACCACCCTGCTCATATATCCTGTTTCTTCCAAGGTTGCGATAAACAAAAATAAAATGGCGATTTGCGGAATAAAAATAACCACGCCGCCAATACCGGGAATAATGCCTTCGGCAATTAAATTGGTAAAGGCTCCATTAGGCAAATTGGTTTTGGCCAGTTCACTTAAATTGGCAAAAAAGCCATCTATTAAATCCATCGGCAAACTTGCCCATTCAAAAATAGATTGAAAAATGAGCATCAATACCCCAAAAAATATGAAGTAACCATATATTCTATGAGTTAAAATCCTGTCGAGTTTAGAACGTAAATCCGAGGCCTCATTTTTATCGACAGAATACGTTTTCTTCAATATTTCATTGATAATTTGATACCTGTAGATGGTTTCTTTATGTTGATATTTTTTTATTTTTTCGCTATCGGGATTGAACGCCGTAATTTTATGATGCAGTTCGCTTGATAAAAAACCGCAATTTTTTTGCTGCGTAATTAACAACCACGATTTATATAAAGAAAATTCAGGAAATGTCGTTTTTATGGTATCAAAAAATACGGTATCAATTTTTTCTGAAATATTGGCGATTGGTTCGGTATTCCAGTTTTCGTAATTTTCAATTTCTCTTTTGAGCGCATCAATCCCCAAATTTTTTCTGGCACTGATTAAAATTATTTCAGATTTTAATTCTCTTTTTAACGCTTCAATATCAATGGTAATTCCTTTCCGAATCATTTGATCCGACATATTAATCACCAATATGGAAGGAAATTGCAAGTCCTTTATTTGAGAAAATAAAAATAAATTTCGTTTTAGGTTTTCAACCTCAGCCACCACAATCACCAAATCGGGAAATGAATTGTTATTTTCATCAAGCAAAGTTTCCAGCACAATGGTTTCATCCAAAGTGGTTGGATTGATGCTGTAAGTTCCAGGTAAATCGGTGATTTCGGCAGTTAAATGTTCAGAAATTTTACATTTCCCTTGTTTTTTATCGACTGTAATTCCCGGGTAGTTTCCAACTTTCTGGTTTAATCCCGTTAGTTGGTTAAATAAAGAAGTTTTCCCTGTATTGGGGTTTCCAACCAAGGCTATATTTAAAAGCGAATTGCTTTTCATTAGCGCAACTTGGTAATATTAATTTGTTTTGCCGTTTCTATTCTTATGGCTAAATGGCTTCCGTTTACTTTTATGTATAAAGGATCTTTAAAAGGAGCAATTTGTAACAATCTTACTTCTTTTCCGGGCAAACAGCCCATTTCCAAAAGGTTTAATGGAATAGCGTCCAGGCAAAAATCTTGAATAATTCCTATTTCACCAATTAATAAACTTGCTATAGTATCTCCCATTATTAAGAATAATTATAAATAATAGGCAAATATACTAAATTAGAATGATTCTAAACAATGATAATTATCACTTATTTAGATTCATTCTGCAATATTTTAATATCCAAAATTAATCGTTCAATATCTTCACTGTTGGTGCCATCATAAAAACCGCGTATCTGGCGTTTTTTATCAACCAATACAAAATTTTCGGTATGTATAAAATCTTGTAATCCGCCATCGCCTTCATCCAAAACGGCAAAATAGCTTTTGCGCGCCAGCTCGTAAATATGTTTTTTATCGCCGGTGGTTATATTCCATTTAGCATCATTTACGCCTTTATTTATAGCATATTCTTTTAAAATAGGAATGCTGTCCATTTCCGGTGTTACCGAAAGCGACAAGAATTTAATGTCGTCATCATTTTTAAAAACTTCCTGCAATTTCCCCATATTATTGGTCATTACCGGGCAAATGGTCATACAACGCGTGAAGAAGAAATCGGTTACATAAATTTTGTCTTTATAATCCTCCTGAGTCACAATTTCGCCGTTTTGGTTGATGAGCTTAAAGTTAGCAACTTTATGGTTTCTTCTAATATGAACCACACTTTCATCAACCAATTTCGGATTTACGTCGGCCGGATTGAAAACAGGCAATTTTTTATCAGGTGTTAACATTGAATAAATGGCGTAAATCATTCCCACGGAAAAAACAGCCATAATAATAAGTGTAGGAACAGATTTTTTGAAAAATTTCAGATTCATTTTTTTGAAGATTAAACAGCAAATTTAATGCAAATGATTTGTATAGTTGCAAAACTCATTTAAATGTTTGTTAAATGAAGCATTAACCCAATATTTCAGCTTTTACAACTGTTCTAACAACAAGTTAGGTTCATACTCGTACATAAAAAATCACAACCATAATATCAAAAAAAAATTCCTTTACTCCAATGCAATTAGAGTGGGCGAAACTATATTAGCGTATCAAAAACATAAATTGCGCAATTTTAAAATTTTGATAAAAAATAAATGTTTAACTTTAAATTTTAAAAAATGAAAAATTTAGAAAATTATGGCGTTTTAGAAATGAACGCAAAAGAAATTAAAGAAATTGATGGAGGATTTTGGCAATTTGTAGTTGGTGCTATTGTAGGAGGTATATTGTATGATGGTGTTAAAGCAGCATCTATTTGGGTGTTGGAGAATCAACCTGATGGTTATGTAAATAGTCATCAAATGTAGATAACAATTAACTATCTAAGTAAATTAGCTACTTAGATAGTTTTTTTATAAAAAATTATTTTGAAAATAAAAAACGCATACTTAGCAATTAGCATATTTGTAGTTATTTCAGGAATATTATTATCTCTTATATATCGTCCTTATGTTTATCGGAATAACATTTTTGATTTTGGCTTTGCAGATGTTATTGGTAGCTTCGTATCAGTAATTGGTTTTTGTACATTTGTTTGGTCAATTAATAATAATTCAAACAAGAAAAAAAATATTCAAATAATTATTGCAACAATAATATATTCTATTGTTTGGGAGTTCTTCGGTTTAATTGGCGTTTGGGGAACTTTTGATTGGAAAGATATTGGCGCAGCTATCATAAGCGGTATTTTTACTTACTTTATAAAAAACATAGTTGAAATTAAATTTGCTGATTCGTAAAAATATAATATAATTAGGGCTTGCTGAAAAAGTAAAATTCCCTTAAAAATATGGGGTTAAGC
>JAVVEF010000166.1:0-4234 GCA_032251275.1 Lutibacter sp. | reverse complement strand
ATTGAATAATTCTAAAAAGGGAATCTGCAATAAAAACACTAAAATTATAACTTAAATCAAACAATCAACGAAAAAGAGTCGAGAATTATCTCGGCTCTTTTTTAGTTTTAGCCTAAATTTGCCCTTCAATAAAAAACCAATGAATTTCAAAGTTACTTTTAAAACAAAATGGTCGGATTTCGACCCAAACCGCCATATGCGCCACACCGCTTATAATGATTATGCCGCAGAAGTGAGGGTGCGATTTTTTCAGGAACACGGACTTTCCATCAACGAATTTGCAAAACTGAATATTGGTCCGGTGTTGTTTAAAGAAGAAACTTCCTTTTACAAGGAAATACATATTGGTGAAGACATTACGGTTAAAATGGAATTGGAAGGCGTTTCTAAAAGCATTGAGCGCTGGCGTTTTAACCATCATATTTATAATGAAGCCGGCAAGCTTTCGGCTGAAATTAAAGTGTATGGCGCCTGGATAGATTTGGTAAAACGCAAGCTGACATCGCCTCCACAAAAATTTGTGACCATCTTTGATGACCTTCCAAAATCTGAAAATTTTCAGGAAATTTTGTTGAAAAGTGAAAAATAGAAAAGCAGTTTACACCATCATCACTTTGCTTATCGCCGCAGGATTATATTTTTATGATGGTTATGCTGTTGAAACCACTGTTTCTGATAGCACAGAAAATATTGCTGATTTCGATTTTTTTCCGACTTCAACCACCGGACAAGTAGTACATCATCAGTTTTATTCGCTTTCCTATCACGAAAAATACGAACAGGCAGAATGGGTTGCTTATGCGTTAACGCAAAAACAACTTTCAAGTATCCCGATTAAAAGACCTTATTTTGAAAAAGATCCCAAGGTAACAACGCAAAGCGCACATTACAAAAACTTTAAAAATTCCGGTTACAACAAAGGACATTTATGTCCGGCCGGCGATCGAAAATTTTCTATAGAATCCTATAATGAAACCTTTTTCACCTCTAACATTTCACCCCAAATTTATGAATTTAATGGTGGTGTTTGGAACAGACTGGAAGAAAAAGTAAGATACTGGGCCCAAAAATATGAAAAATTATACATCGTGACTGGTGGCGTTTTAGCAGCAAATTTAAAAACCATCGGAAGCGAAAAAGTTGCGGTTCCAAAGTATTTCTACAAAATAATTTTAGATTACAATGGCGCTGAAACAAAAGCCATTGCTTTTTTAATGCCCCATGAAAAATCAGAAAAAGGATTGCATCAATTTGTTACCAGCATTGATGAAATTGAAGATTTAACCGGCATAAATTTTTACCCAGAATTGCCTGATGATATAGAAAATGATATAGAAAAATTGAGCAGTTATAAGGATTGGGCTTTTAAGTAACAAACAACATTGGGAAAATGTTTATGTTTAAAGAAATTCTAAATTGACATAAAATTTAACCGCAAAGCTTGTAAAAAGTAAATACACAAGAATACACAAACCAATTTTCAACAATAGATTTTGATTTTTTAGATAATTTGCGTTAAGGATTGAGTGGTCTGTTTGAGCACTTTTTTGCGGCTTTTTTGCCGCTAAAAATGCGAGTAACGAAAGCCTGACCCGCCACCTGGCGGGGAACGCCAGCCAACTGGCAGGCAGGCCCAAAATAACTATATATCAATTGCTGTATTTATTGGAGTTAAACCATAAAAAAGCGCCTGAAAATTTTCGGGCGCTTTAAATTAAATACAAATTAATTTATTATTTCCAGAAAGCGGCATACAAGGCCACTAAAATAATCATCACGGCAAATGCGCCAATGTTAAATTCCGGACTTGTTTTAAACAGTGCTTTTGAAAGCGGAATTCCTTTTTCATCATCTTTTCCATTATGTTGCACCCAACTCACAATTGCAATAACAATCATGGTAAGTATCGCTGTATAGCCCATTTGGTCCAAGAAAGGAACATCAACAAATACAGCACTTGTTGACCATCCTTTTGGTGCCACTTTAAAATACATAGCGATTGGAATTGAAACCAAAGCCCCGACAATTGCGCCTTTGTTGGTTGTTTTTTTCCAGAACAATCCCAAAATAAATATGGCTAAAATTCCAGGACTCACAACACCTGTATATTCTTGTATATATTGAAAAGCTTGATCTAATCCCTGTAAAAATGGCGCAATTAAACAAGCAATCGCCAAAGCAACACCGGCGGAAATTCTACCCATATTCACAGTGCTTTTATCGCTTGCATTTTTATTGATGTATTGTTTGTAAATATCCATCGTAAAAATGGTGGAAGTAGAATTTAACATAGAGGCCAAAGACGATACAATCGCTGCGGCCAAAGCCGCAAAAGCAACACCTTTTAATCCGGTAGGCAAAAATTGCAACAACCAAGGATAAGCTTTATCGGCCTGTTCCAAGGTCGGTAAATTTTTAAGTCCGGCTACACCCAAACGCGCCATAATTTCAGGATCATTTACCATCACATAAGCTGCAATTCCGGGAACCACAACAATTAACGGAATCACCAATTTTAATCCTGCAGCCAATAAAATTCCTTTTTGAGCTTCTTTTAGTGATTTTGCAGCCAAAGTACGTTGAATGATATATTGGTTAAATCCCCAATAATATAAATTCGCAACCCACATACCGCCAAGCAATACGCCAATGCCCGGCAACATTTCATAATAATCGCTCGACTCATCAAAAATCATCACAAATCTTTCGGGAGCAGCTTCATAAATCGTTTTAAAACCAGCAAGCACACCTTGTCCGTCTGATACTGCATTTAAAGCTATATAAGTGGTCACTAAACCTCCCAAAACCAAAAACACCACCTGAATTACGTCTGTCCAGGCCACTGCTGAAAGTCCGCCATATAAAGAATACGCCGCCGCAAACAATGCCAATCCAATTACGCCATAAACCATAGGGATTCCCATAATGGTTTCCAATGCCAAAGATCCTAAATACAATACCGAAGTTAAATTCACGAACACGTAAAGTGCAATCCAGAATACTGCTAAAATGGTTTTTAGGTTGGTAGAAAATCGTTTTTCAACAAACTCGGGAATGGTATATAATCCTTTTTCAATAAAAATGGGCAGAAAGAATTTTCCCACAATAATTAAGGTAATGGCCGCCATCCATTCATAAGAGGCAATTGCCAATCCCAAAGCAAAACCGGAACCAGACATTCCTATAAACTGCTCTGCCGAAATATTTGCCGCAATTAATGAAGCGCCGATGGCCCACCAAGGCAATGATTTACTGGCCAAAAAATAATCCTCGGCCGTTTTTTGATGTCCTTTTTTGTCTCTGGACACCCATAAACCCACCCCTAAAATTAATACAGCATACGCTATAAAAACGAAATAATCCCAAAATCCGAAATGTGCAGTCATAATATTCTATATAGTATTTAATTATTGTTTCTTATTGAAATTTTTATTGGCATTGCATCAAAATTACCGTTGAAAACAGTAAAATGTTTCACAGCATCAATTTTTTTTGAATTAAAATGATTTTTTTTGTCGAGTTTGAAAGATAATACAAACTCATTTGCAATAGTTGAAAGGATTCCAAATAATGACATTTTTTTTGAAGATGTTCTATTTACAACGTTTTCGGAGCCGATAAAATCAATTTCTTTCATTAACAGGGCTAAATTATGTGGCTGTTTTATAATTTAGTACGCTAACATACTAAATTTATCGTTACAAATTCACATATTTATTTGAGTTTATTTGAGGAATTTAGAAAATAAACGGTTATAATTTTCAAAAGTGGATTTTTACCTAAATTAAAAAGTGGATTGTGCAAAGTTCAAAAAATTCAGGAAATTGAATGAAAGAATTTCAAAAACAAAAACAGTTAAAATCGGAGATTTTTACACCGTAATAATATTCTTATTGAATGTTTGTGGGTTTGTATTAGTTCAAATTTGAGCATAAATTATATGAAGTGTTCATTATTTACTTCAAATCAAGTTTTAAGTATCTGCCATCTTTAAAGTCAATATATTCGATTCCATTTTTTGGTGAATAAATTAGTTGATTTATATCTGACAAATAACAACTTTTAAAAATCAATATATTAACCTGACGGCAATATAACGAAAATTTATTAAGCAGCATATTGTATGTCTTTATGGTTGAACTCTTTCAGGATTTCGTGTTAGCATTTGCATGTGATTTTCTAAATTTTTGGTTCTACCACGAATGTTGTGGAATTAGTAAATTAGCAAAAAAAA
>JAVVEF010000165.1:0-4340 GCA_032251275.1 Lutibacter sp. | reverse complement strand
ATCCAACGAAATAGAACCTAAAAAAGGAAAAAAATAATGATTTTAACCACAACTAATACCATAGAAACGCACCAAATAAAAGAATATTTAGGTATAGTTACAGGCGAAACTATTATTGGCGCCAATTTTTTTAAAGATTTTTTTGCAGGAATAAGGGATATTGTCGGCGGAAGGTCAAGTTCTTATGAAGGCGTACTGCGGGAAGCTAAAGATACTGCGATAAAAGAAATGCAGGAACAAGCGCAACGACTTGGTGCCAACGCGGTAATTGGTATTGACTTAGATTATGAAACTGTTGGCTCTAATGGAGCAATGTTAATGGTAACTGCTACCGGAACAACTGTAAGGCTTTAATCTTAAATTTGAATCATAAAAAAACCTGTGCAATGCACAGGTTTTTTTTAATATAGAAAGAATTTACTTTTTTTCTTCTTCTTTTTTATCTTCGTCAGTGTCGTCTTTGGTTGCTTTTTTAAATTCTTTAATTCCACCTCCAAGACCTTTCATTAGCTCAGGTAATTTTTTTCCGCCGAACAATAACAATATTGCCAAGCCGATAATGATCCATTGCCAAGGGCCAACCATTCCTAAAAAAATATATAATGCATTCATAATTTAAAAATTTTTGCGATACAAAGATAGTAATTAATTCAAAACCAACATTGAACTCATCTTGACTTTTTTCAATTGGCTAAAAAATTGCTTTTTTGACCCTTCTTTTTGTATTTTTTTCCTTCCATAACGCTGCTATGCAACTAAAAAAATACTTCAATCAGACTCAAAATAACTAATTTTCGCTTCAATCAAAAAAGTTAAAATGAGTTCATTAATTTTTATCTTTAATGGTACCGCCAATCGTTATTTTGGTTTTTAATATTTCCGGAGTTCCCTTGTAATAGATAGATCCGCCAAAACGAACATTGGCATCTAACAATTCAGAAGCTTTAACTTCAACGTTTGCCCCAGAAGAAGATATCACAATTGCTTGTTTGCTATTTAAATCAAATCCGTTGTAAAAACCGCCCGTGGTGGCTTCAATAGTTTGATTATCAGTTTCTCCCTTTAATCCGATAAATCCTCCGGAGACACTTTTTACCACCAAATATTTTGTGTCGATATCCAATTGAATTCTTGCGCCTTCTTGGACTCTCACTTCCAAATGCTGTTGTTTTATGGTTTTATCCGAAACAATTGATGCGCCTTCATTGGCATCTAAAACCGAAATATCATTGTCGTAATAAAGCACAATTTTTACATTTTCAGCAACAAATCCTTTGGGAAATTTTAATCGAATTTTTAAGGTACCGTTTGAATTTTTAACTGAAACATCTTTTGCCTTGGATCCTGAAATTTCAATTTTTGAATTATTTGATTTTTGAAGTTCAACCGTTAAGCCATTAAAAACTTTTACAGTGTTAAAATCTCCTAAATTAGTGATAATAGGTTCTTGCGCAAATAAGATTGCGGAAAATAACATAAGCAATAAAGTCACTTTTTTCATCTTTTAAATCATTTTTGTTAATAACCAACATAGGAAACAAAAATTGTACCTCTTTAGTTAATTATTTATTAATCTTTTCCAATAAGTTGAAATCTAAATGTTTACGCTCTAAATCGGTATGTTTTACCTTGATTAAAACCTGGTCGCCAAGCTGGTACAGATTGTTGGATGATTGTCCAACCAAAGCATATTGCTTTTCGTCAAAAATGTAAAAATCATCGCTTATTTCTCTAATTCTGACCATTCCTTCACAACCGTTTTCGATAATTTCAACATAAATTCCCCATTCCGTAACGCCGGAAATAACGCCTTTAAATTCTTGATCCATGTGTTTTTCCATATATTTAACCTGCATATACTTGATGGAATCACGCTCTGCATTTGTGGCAAGTTGCTCACGTTCAGATGAATGCTTGCATTTTTCTTCGTAGCCTTCCGCTTTTGGCGATTTTCCGCCAGATAAATAATGTTGTAACAAGCGATGTGTCATCACATCGGGATATCGTCTGATTGGTGAGGTGAAATGGCTGTAATAATCGAAAGCCAAGCCGTAATGACCAATATTATCGGTTGTGTAAACCGCCTTGCTCATGGTTCTCACCGCCAAGGTTTCAATCATATTCGCCTCGCTTTTTCCACTAACATCGCTCAGTAATTTATTTAAGGAAGCTGCGGTAGATTCTTTGCTGTTCATGTCAATTTTATTGGAATAACCAAACTTGCTGACAATGGTTTGAAGCGCGGCTAATTTATCAACATTTGGTTCGTCATGAATCCTATAAATAAAGGTGTTTTTAGTGGGAACACCTTTACTTTTCCCAACAAATTCGGCAACTTTTCTGTTTGCCAGCAACATAAATTCTTCAATTAATTTATTGGCTTCTTTGGCTTCTTTGAAATAAACGCCGGTAGGTTCAGAATTTTCATCCAAAATAAATTTTACTTCCGCCCTGTCAAAAGTGATGGCGCCTTGCTGCAATCTTTTTTTCCGAAGAATTTTAGCCAATTCATCCATTTTCAACACTGCGGAAACAATTTCCGGCTTAACACTGTATGATTTACCGGTAATTGAAACTTCCTGTGAAATTTTCCCTTCTTTTGATTCAATCATTTCTTGTGCTTCTTCATAAGCAAAACGTTGATCGGAATAAGTGACGGTTCTTCCAAACCATTCATTGATGACATGCGCTTTGTTGTTAATTTCAAAAACGGCTGAAAAAGTCAGTTTTTCTTCATTTGGACGCAAGGAACAAACGCCATTCGACAATACTTCCGGAAGCATTGGAACAACGCGATCGACCAAATATACCGAAGTTGCCCTATTGTAAGCCTCATCATCCAAAAAAGTATTTTCACGCAAATAATGGGAAACATCGGCAATGTGGATTCCAATTTCGT
This sequence comes from Lutibacter sp., assembly GCA_032251275.1. Taxonomy (GTDB): domain Bacteria; phylum Bacteroidota; class Bacteroidia; order Flavobacteriales; family Flavobacteriaceae; genus Lutibacter. The sequence goes on along the minus strand of JAVVEF010000165.1, from coordinate 1,441 downwards.
AGTTGCCGTTTTCCAATATTTCGAACGAAAGTGCATCATCAAAATCCTTGGCATCTTTTGGATCTATGGTAAAAGTCAGGTCTTTTCTCATATCTCTGCGCTTGGCAATTTCTTCTGAAGTAATTTCAAAAGGTAACTTTGCAGCTTCATTCTCCACTTTTTCATCAAACTTGTAAGGTAAACCATATTCTAAAAGTATGGAATGAATTTCTGTATCATGATCGCCCGGTTTTCCTAAGACATCCAAAATTTCTCCAAATGGATTTTTTGAATTTTCCGGCCAATCTACCATTTTTACAAATACTTTATCGCCGTGTTCGGCATTTTTAAGTTTGTTTTTCGGCACAAAAATATCGGAATACATTTTAGAATCATCCGGAATTACAAATCCAAAATTATTGCTCAGCTGCAAAACACCCACAAATTCGGTTTTTGCGCGTTTGATAATTTCAACAACATCACCTTCTTCCCTGCTATTTTTTTTGCGGTTGTATAAATATATTTTTACGGTATCTTTATGCAATGCCTTGTTTAAATTTCTGGCAGGAATGTAAATATCATGGTCAAACTCATCAGAAATAAAATAACCGTTTCCGTTAGAAGTAGCATCAATAGTTCCTGTATAATATCTTGAAAGCGCAGCTATTTTATATTTACCAGGTTCGGTTTCCTCTATACTTTTTTGCGCTTTTAATTCTTCTAAATTCTTGATAATCTGACTTTTTCCAATAGCATCCGTAATTTGTAATTTTGCACAGATCTGACGGTAATTAAAACTGCTTCCAGGAGCCTGATTCAATATTTTTGTAATTTTTTGGGTTAAATCTTTGGTATCGCTTCCTCTTTTTTTGTGGAATTCTTTTCTTTTCGACATATGTTTATTTCACTTTTATTTACCTCAAAAGTACGATTTTTTACCCTAAAGTGATTATTTCAAAATTATATTAACAACAATTTGTATTTTTCCCACTTAAAATCAGTCTATTGTTATGAGTACTAAATGGTTTGTTATAATAAATCCGACTTCAGGAAATGGCTCAGCCAAAAAGCAATGGATGCCTATTTATAATGAATTGAAAAAACAGGAATTCTTTTTTGAATTTGCTTTTACCAAAGATAAAAAACATTCTGTAGCATTGCTTAAAAATGCATTGGAACAAGGAATCACAAAATTTATCTGTGTTGGCGGCGACGGAACTTTGCATACCATCGTGAACGGAATTTTAAGTATAAATCCGCCAAATTTACCCGAAATAAACCTTGGGATTATACCGATTGGAACCGCGAACGACTGGGTAAAAACCTACAAAATATCAAAAGATTATAAAAAAGCGATCCAAACGATTAAAGCTGAATTTACCATAAAACAAGATATTGGAAAATTGTTAATTAATGAAAACAATTCAACAGTTTACTTTAATAATTTGGCTGGCATTGGTTT
>JAVVEF010000164.1:0-4347 GCA_032251275.1 Lutibacter sp. | reverse complement strand
CCGTTTGCAATTTGTTTCTCAGGAATAGACTGCACCACTTGCGGATCTAAAACCGAAAACACAGGGAATAATCCCGGTCCGCCCATCACCAATTTTTCTTTGGTTTCCCTGCGCGTAATCACGGCGCCTGAGTTCATTTCAGAGCCTGTGGCAGGCAAGGTAAGCACGCTTCCAAAAGGCATTCCTTTCAAGCTGCGCTCGCTATTTTTTAAAATATTCCAAGGATCTTCCCCTTCATAAACTGCTGCTGCCGATAAAAATTTGGTGCCGTCAATTACAGAACCGCCGCCAACTGCCAATAAAAAAGTGATATTTTCGCTTTTAATCACTTTTAGCGCGTCCATTAAAACTGCATATTCCGGATTGGCGGGAATACCGCCAAATTCCAGCACGTTAAAATCTGCAAGTGCCGCTTTTACCTGGCCGTAAACACCGTTATTTTTGATGCTTCCGCCGCCATAAAGCAGCAATACTTTTGCGTTTGCCGGAATTTCTTTTGATAATGTTGCTATTTGGTCTTTTCCAAACAGTATTTTGGTCGGATTTTGAAAATCGAAATTGTTCATAAGGTTAATTTTTTAAATGATTTATGATTGATTTAGTCGATGATGGTTACCAAATCTTCTTTGCTTTTTCTAACTTTGGTGAGGTTTACCAGCCAGTCTTTATCTGCGTTGCGGTAGCCAACAGGCAATAAAACGGCACTTCTGAGGCCTTTTTCGCGAAGCCCTAAAATTTCATCCACTGCTGCCGGGTCAAAACCTTCAATTGGCGTGGTGTCAACTTGTTCAAAAGCGGCTGCAACTATGGCAATTCCAAAAGCGATATACGCTTGTTTTGATGCGTGAATAAAGTTTTCTTCAGCATCTTTTTGCGGATAAGCATTCAACAACATTTGTCGGTAGTTTTCCCAGCCTTCATTTTTTGTTTGGCGAATTTCATTTGTTAAATCGAACATTTTATTGATGCGCTCCGGCGTATAAGTGTCCCAAGCTACAAAAACCAACAAATGCGAACAGTCTGTTACCACAGATTGGTTCCAGGCCACCGCCTTAATTTCTTCTTTAATTTTTTCATTGGTAATCACCAAAATTTCAAAAGGCTGTAACCCGCTTGAGGTTGGCGCCAGCCTTGCCGCTTCTATAATGTTGTCAATTTTTTCTTGAGGCACTTTTTCCCCGTTCATCGCCTTTGCGGCGTACCTCCAATTTAATTTGTCTATTAATTCCATATTTTTAGTTTGTAATTTATTTATTTGTTGATGGCAATAGCGCCAGTTCCTGAATCTTGTCCGATTCAATAATGTTTATTTCAGGTTTTTTGTTTGCCAAATACAGTATCGCTTTGGCGATATTTTCGGCTTCTATGATTCGGTATTTTTTGAGTTTCCCCAACATCAAGGGTTGCAATAATTTAAAGATTGCTACGCCTATTTTTTCCATCGGCCTATTTTCATTTCTGTTTCCGCCGATAATGGACGGACGTAAAATATAGGTGTGCGGAATTTTTTTCTCCAAAACGGCCTGTTCCATTTCACCTTTTGTTTTGTTGTAAAAAATGCTGCTTTTAGCGTTGGCACCCATCGCAGAAACCACTATAAAAGTCGGAATATGATTTTCTTTCGCCAATGTTGCCGCCGCCGTCGGAATACCGAAATCAATATTTTTGTACAATGTTTTGTCAGGCGTTTTTTTCGCTGTAGTGCAAATGCAAACAAATACTTCGTCAGCTGTAAAATCTTGCTTAAAATTTTCCAAGGTTAAAAGATCTCCAACTATTTCAGTCACTTTTGATGAGGTGTTTTCGGTCTTCTTTCTTGAAAATAGTTTGATGCTGTCATAGTTTTTATCAGCAACCAATCCCGCTAAAAGCTGTTGCCCCGTTAATCCCGAAGCGCCTAAAATAATGGCTGTTTTTCCCATAACTTATATTTTTATGCTGTTCCAGGCCGAATCAAATGCCTCGGTCAGTTTGTCTTCAGTTAATTCAAAATCATTTCTTTTTTGCATTGTCATTAAAAATGCAAGCGGATAAATGGTGTAGGCATACAAAAGATACGGCGAAATATTTTTTATGATTCCTTCTTTTTGTCCGCGTTCCCACAAATTGAGCAATGGCTGCAGATTTTTCAATCCTTTCTGTCGGCTAGCTTCATCAACCATTGTGCTAATATTGTCACATTGAGATAAAAAAGCGGCTTCATCAACCTGCTGAATTTTAAATTGTGCAATGTTGCGCCAAATTAGTTCAAAGCTATTTTTCACAGGTAAATTCGTCAAATAATCCTTAAAAGCATAATCGCTAAATGAGGTTTTGGTTTCCAGATACAGTTGGTTTATCAAATCCTGTTTGTTCTCAAAATAAATATAAATAGTTGCGGGCGAAACGCCTGCCATTTTTGCTATTTTCGACATAGGCGCATCGTGAAAACCGTTGTTGTTCACCAAATGAAGCGTTGCATTTAACAGTGCAATTCGTTTTTCGTTACTTTTTGTGCGTTTTGCCATTTTTAATTTTTTAGGGGGTTTGCTGAATTATTTTTGATTTTCCATATAAGGAAAATCAATAAAAATTGGATTGGAAGCCTTATCCAAGCAGCTGTTTTACTGCCAATAACGGGCGTTTCGGAAATCACGTCCCAAATATGAATCGGCAAAAAAAGCAACAACAATACAAAAATTCCCAAAGCAGCAATTTTAGCGTATTTTTTAAAGAACAAAAGCAATCCGAACCCTATTTCAAAAACGCCTGAAACGTAAACAATCTCTGTTTTTAAAGGCAAAAATTGTGGCACAAAAGGCACAAAAAAATCAGGTTTTAAAAAATGCTGAACGCCGGCATAGATTATAAACAATGCAAATACAATTTTTAAAACAGACCAAATATTTAAGGGTTGATTCATAAATTACCGATTTTATTCCGCAAAGATACACAAAATATTCACAAAATGAACGTTCATTCGTTTTGTAAAATTGATAATCCTAAAAAAATGCTATTTTTGCAGCAATACAGCCATTATGGGAAACAATAAAAAAACAAGCGAACTTCATCCAAGCAACAAACATAACAAAGGTTATAATTTTACCGAATTGTGTGAAGCTTACCAGCCGTTGAAAGCATTTGTGTTTGTAAACGCTTATGGTACCGAAACCATCGATTTTGCCAACCAAAAAGCGGTAAAAAGTTTAAATACGGCTTTATTGTTTAAATATTATGATGTAAAATTTTGGGAATTTCCCGATGACAATTTATGTCCGCCCATTCCCGGCCGTGTCGATTATATCCATTATTTGGCCGATTTGATGAAAGCATCTGGCATTTCCGAAAACGCAAAAGTGCTGGATATTGGCACCGGCGCCAATTGCATTTATCCGCTTTTGGGAAATGCGGCGTATAGATGGCAATTTACAGGAACGGATATCGATTCGAAATCATTGGAGGTTGCCGATTTTATTGTGAAAAATAACAAACTGGAACAATCCATCAAACTAAAACAACAAGAACTTTCAACCCAAGTTTTAAAAGGGATTTTAGATGAATCAGACAAGTTTTCGGCAGCGATGTGCAATCCGCCGTTTTACGGTTCACAGGAAGAAGCGATGATGGCGAACACAAGAAAACTGACTGGTTTGGGAAATGAAAATGATACCAACCTGCGGAATTTTGGCGGCAAGCAACAGGAATTGTGGTATAAAGGCGGCGAAAAAGCATTTCTTCACACTTATTTGTATGAAAGTTCTATGTTTAAAACGCAGTGTTTTTGGTACAGTTCTTTGGTTTCCAAAAAGGAAAACGTGGAAGGAATGTGCGATTCCCTCAAAAAATTAGGGGCAACGGACATAAAAATTATTCCGATGCGTCAAGGCAATAAAATTACCCGAATTGTGGCCTGGACTTTTTTAAACGACCAAGAGCAAAAAGACTGGAAATCCGAAGAAAAATAAAATTCCCAATTCGTACAAAATAAAAAGAGGACACAACCTTCGCCCTCTTTTCACTTCTTCATTTCAATAGCAATTCCCCCCTTTATTTGGAACCTAACAGCAACATTTCGTTGATGATAATTTCGGTTATATATCTTTTAACACCATCTTTGTCATCATAACTTCTTGAAGTTAATTTACCTTCAATGGCCACTTCCTTTCCTTTTTCCAAATATTTTTCAGCAATTTCGGCTGTTTTTTCCCAGGCAACCACATTGTGCCATTGGGTATCCGTTACTTTTTCTCCTTTCGCGTTTTTGTAGGTTTCATTTGTGGCAAGGGAGAATTTTGCCAATTTTTTTCCCGATTCTAAAGTAATGATTTCAGGATTGTTTCCTAAGTTTCCAATTAACTGTACTTTGTT
>JAVVEF010000163.1:0-4411 GCA_032251275.1 Lutibacter sp. | reverse complement strand
AGTTAATAGCGCCCAATATCAATAGCTTTAGAAAATTGCGGAAGTCAGGAAAAAAGACAGCTATATTTTTGTGCAGAATATCAGCACTTTGGATGCCGGATTTGACGGAAAAAGTTTTTGTGCAGATATTCATTTGTCTAAAGACGGACAATTTTTATACGGCTCAAACCGTGGCGAAAACAGCATTGCGGTGTTTAAAATAAATAACCGCAATGGCGAAATCAAAAAAATACAAACCATCAGCACAAATGGCGATTGGCCACGAAATTTTACGCTGTCGCCCAATGGGAATTTTCTGTTGGCCGCCAACCAAAGAAGTAAAAATATCAGTGTTTATCGTGTCAACAAAAAAACGGGAAACCTAACTTTTTTGCACAGTGTGGCTTCACCAACACCATCTTGTCTGCTGTTTTAGTTCAAATAAATGAATGACTTTTTAGTAATTGTTTAAACCGGAGCCATTGTTTTTATCTGCCAATAAATATTTACTTATCAGCGAATTTAATACATCTTTGCTAATTGGTTTTGCCATAAAATCATCACAGCCCGCTAAAAATGCTTTTTCTTTTTCCTCTGGTGTTGAATAAGCTGTTTGCGCAATTATTGGGACGTTTGGGCGAAATCCCTTTATGCGTTTAGTGGCTTCATGCCCATCCATTTTAGGCATTTTAATGTCCATGAGCACCAATTCAATGGCGGGATTGGTTTTTGTTAGCTCAACGGCTTCCAAACCATCTTTTGCATGAATGATTGTGCAGGGAAGTTTAATTTTGTCGACCAGCAATATTTCTAACACCATAAAATTTACTTCCTCATCTTCTGCAATTAAAATGATGTGTTTGTCCTTTTTTTCTGAAATTTTTTCTTTTTCTTTTATAATTTCAGTATTGACATTTGCAGGCTTATAAGGAATGCTCACAAAAAAAGCGGCACCTTCGCCAAGCTCCGACACCACAGAGATTCCCCCGCCTAACAATTCTGCATTTTCTTTGGCGATAGAGAGTCCGAGGCCCAATCCGCCAACATTTTTGGAAAGTTCCTTTTCAGCCTGTGAAAATCGATCAAAAATAATATTTTGTTTTTCAGGCTTAATGCCAATTCCGCTGTCTTTTACATAAATTTGCAGTTTGGCAGACTCACTGTCCCTATTTAGTATATAGCCCAATTCCACGAAGCCTTCATCTGTGAATTTTAGGGCGTTTTCCAACAAATTGCTTAAAACTTTATTCAACTTATTTTTATCGGTAAGTATGGTGCTTTCTTGATCAGTAAGTCCATTTTTTAAAACCAGTGAAATGTTTTTATTGGTCGCTCTAATATTGAAAACAGTATGCAATTCATGCAATAAATCGTTTATGCAAACCGGATTCTCTTCGGCCTTGATTTGCTTGGTTTCCAACACCGAAATTTCCATAATACCATCAATAATATGCAACAATTGGTGGGTGCTGTTTTTAATAATCTCAATAAAGAACTTTCTTTTTTCATCAGCTAAGTCGGGGTTGTCCAATAATTCAGAAAAGCCCAAAATACCATTCATAGGGGTTCTTATTTCATGGGACATATTTTGAATGAATTCCGTTTTTAACTTATTGCCCTCCTCGGCTTTTTCTTTGGCAATTATTAAGTCATTCAAAATCTGTCTTTTTTCTGAAATATCCTGAATGGTGCCAGTCAATTTTTTTATATTTCCTTTGTCATCAAGTTCTAATTTTCCCAAACCGAGCACCCAACGTATTTGTTTGTCACTATTTCTTATAATGCGGTATTCTTTGTTGAATTCCTCTTTGTTTTTAATGATGTTTTTTTCAAAATACTGTTCCATCATTGTTAAATCTTCCGGATGAACTATCCCAAGCCAATCTTTAATGTTTCGATTGTACTTATCATCTATTCCAAATATATCATTTAAAGCAGGCGAACTTTTCCAAAAACCTGTCAAAAAATCCAAATCATAAGATCCTATATTCGCTATTTTTTGCGCTTCATTTAAACTGTTTTCACTTTTTTCTGCAATTTCTTTGGCTATTTGAAGTTCTTTAATAAAATTTAACCTGTCGGCAATATTTCTGATAACACCAATATTTCCAATCCATTTTCCTTGATTGTTGAATAATTTTGAACCAAATGTTTCTCCCGGAAAAATTACATTTTCTTTGGTTTTATAATAAGTAATGTAATTATCCTCCGGATTTAAAACATTCTCATTAAAAACTTTATCGCCTGCCTTTTCAAATGTTGAATTGTCGGCATAAAAAATTTCCGTTGTTTTTCCTGTCAATTCTGTCGGCGAATAGCCAAAAGTGTTTTTTACACTCGGGTTTGCCATCACAATTTCGCGATTGGTATTTGTAATTATAATGCTGTCATGGATTGCGTTGAACATTTTTTCAAACAATAACCTTTGTTCCGATAATTCGTTTGTTGCATTTCTTTCGGCTGTAATATCAATTACAGAAGCTATGGAAGTTCCGTGTTCGTCAATAATTACTGATTTTATAAGCGCTAAAATAGTTGTACCGTCTTTCCCTGCCAATTCGGTTTCATCGCTAAATGTTTTTTTATTCGAGCCGATTGAAACCAATTCTTTTTTCAGCACTTCAATCGCTTTTTTGCTATTTGTTTTCCCAAGGTGAATTTTAAGTTCTTCAACATTTTTTAGACCGAATAATGCAAGCGCCGCTTTATTTACATTTAAAATCTTGATGTTTGATATACATTCTGCAACAAAATCGGGGTTTTCATCCAAATATTTTTTTAAATCTTCTGTTTTGGCTTTCTTTTCATTTAAAAGCTTTATCACTTTGGAAAAATCCTGTTCCCAAAGTGGGACTGGGTTTTGTTCAAATAAATTGATAAAGCGATCTTTGCTCTCCAAAAGCAATCTGTTTTTTTCGGATAATTGGTTACTTAGTTGTTTTAAGGCCGTATTTTGAGTTAAATAATCCTCAGAGAGTAGCCGGTATTCTTGATTTTGTTTTTGTAATTGTTCCTCCGCATTTTTACGATTCGTTATGTCTCTCCAAACGCAATGAATTATTTTATTGTTGGGTTCATTTTCAATGGTTGTCAGCAGTACTTCAACGGGAAAAGTTTTTCCATTACTTTTGGTATGCCACCATTCAAAACGATGTGTTCCTTTTTCTAAGGCAATTTTTATGAGTTCTTTCTCTTTTTCAGCAGAATTTCTGCCGTCTGGCTGAAAGGTTGGCGATAATTCTGAAGGTTGAAGATTTAAAACATCTTCATATTTTTTATGGCCAAGCATATTTAAAGTTGCTTGATTGCATTCCACAAATATGCCATTTTTAATGATTAATATGGCATCGCCCGATTTTTCAAAAAGTTCGCGAAATTTTCTTTCACTTTTTTCAATTTCTTCCGTCGCGATTTGCAATTTTTCTTCGGCATTTTTTTGGGCGGTAATATCTTCTTTTATGGCCAGATATGAAGTCTTTTCGCCCGCATCGTCCTTAATTGGGGTTATTGTTACGTGTTCCCAAAAAAGTGTTCCGTTTTTAGCTTTATTTTGAAATTCTCCTTTCCAAATGTTGCCTTCAGTAATTGTTTGCCATAAATTGGCATAAAATTCTTTGGGTTGCGTTCCTGAATTTAAAATTCTGGGGTTTTTGCCCAAAACTTCGGCCGCGGTGTAACCCGTGATGTCGGTAAATTTGGGGTTTGTGTATTCAATGTTTCCATTGGTATCGGTAATTAAAATGGTATTGGCGCTTTGTTCAATGGCAACTAAGAGTTTTTTGTATTCAGATGTGAATTTTTCTTTCCCTTTTTCAGCAGTCTCATTAGAAATGTTTAATTCCTTAATTTTTAAATTTAATTGTTCGTCAAAAAGCATTTTTTCAAGGACTTCTTCTAACTTTATAGCGATTAATCCCAGCACTATTTCAATATCTTTTACTTCCTTTTCAGATTTTGGCTTGATATCCATAAAGGCAATTAATCCGATTGGCTCCTTATTTGAGCTCCATAAAGGAACGCCAATATAGCTCTCAATACGTTGTTGCTTCAGAAACTCATCTTTGGGGAAAATATTACTAACATTGGCCGGATAAGAACAAAACTTTTTATTGATTATAGTTTCACAAGGTGTGTTTTCCAATTTATAAACCACATTCGGCAAAAAACAACCATTGGCGTAAAACGCGGCAGTTTCAATAGTGAATGGTTTTTTTGGGGTGTACTTGTTAATCAACACGTAGTTAACGTCAAATAACTCAGCCAAAAAAACGGCGGTAGATTTTAGGAATTCATCGCAGTTGGCTTTATATCCATTTTCTGAAATGAAGGCTAATGTATCTTGGATATATTTTAGTTGCATTCTCAAAATTGTTGGGGTATTAACCTGACGGCAATATAACGAAAATTTATTAAGCAGCATATTGTATGTCTT
>JAVVEF010000162.1:0-4575 GCA_032251275.1 Lutibacter sp. | reverse complement strand
GATATAGTTGAAGAGATTGTAAAATTAATAAATAAGTAACTCAGTTGAATTTAGAACGCATACATAATGTTTATTTTGTCGGTATCGGTGGTATCGGTATGAGCGCTATTGCAAATTATTTTAAAAGCAATGGCAAAAATGTTGCGGGATACGACAGAGTTCCAACAAAAATTACCGAGGCGCTTCAACACATGGGAATCGCGGTTCATTTTGACGATTCCGTAGATTTAATTCCTTCGGAATTTCAAAACAGCCAAGATACCATTGTGGTTTATACGCCTGCAATTCCGAAGAATAATTTAGAATTAAACTATTTGTGGGAAAATCATTTTACAGTTTTAAAACGCGCTGAAATACTGGGTGCAATCACCAAAAGCACTTTTTGTCTGGCAGTTGCGGGTACGCATGGAAAAACAACGACATCCACTATTTTAGGGCATATTTTAAAGGAAGCCGGCGTAAATGCCACGTCTTTTTTGGGCGGAATTTCAGAAAATTACAATTCAAATCTGATTTTGGGCGGCGATGAAATTTCTGTGGTTGAAGCCGATGAATTTGACCGTTCCTTTTTAAAATTATCGCCAAATATTGCCTGCATCACTTCCATGGATGCCGATCATTTGGATATTTATGGAGAAAAAGCAGAATTGGAAAAATCGTTTATGGATTTTGCTGATAAAGTTTCGGAAACCTTGATTGTGCGAAAAGGATTGCCGTTAAAAGGATTGACATTTGGCATTGAAGAAAATGCCGATTATGACGCAAAAAATTTAAAAGTTCAGGAAGGCGCTTACATTTTTGATGTAAAAACGCCAACAGAAACTATAGAAAATATTAAGATTAACCTGCCGGGTAAACACAATGTGCTAAATGCGGTGGCGGCTTTGGCAATGGCCAATATTTTTGGGGTTTCACTCCAGGTCATTGCTGAAGCTTTACTAACTTTTAAGGGAATTGAAAGACGATTTTCTTATAAAATTAAAACAGAATATTTGGTGCTTATTGATGATTATGCGCACCATCCGACAGAAATTAATGCGGTAGTGGATTCGGTTCGGGAAATGTATCCCACAAAAAAAATTGCAGGAATTTTTCAGCCGCATCTATACAGCCGAACAAGAGATTTTATTGATGATTTTGCGGCAAGTTTATCGCGCTTTGACCAATTGATTTTGTTGGATATCTATCCGGCGAGGGAATTGCCAATTGAAGGAGTGACTTCATCTTGGCTGTTGAATAAAATCACCATTGAAGACAAAAAGATTTCTTCAAAAGAAAATTTGGTAAAAAATGTGTTAAATCTTGATGCACAAGTAATTGTGATGATTGGTGCTGGAGATATTGGCGAATTGGTTGCCGTAATTAAAAATGCATTGGCTCATGAAAATTAATTGGAATTACATCATAGGTGTTTTATTGGTATCGTTGGTGGTGTTTCTTTATGTTTTCTCAAATTTAAAAAACAATGCTCAAAAAGTGGCGGACATTTCCATAGAATTTGAGCAGGGTGACAATCTTTTTATGGATCACCAAATGGTTAATAAATTGTTAATACAAAATGGCGGAACAGTAAAAAATCTAGCAAAATCTGTTATAGATTTACATAATTTGGAAGCAAATGTGCGATCACACCCCATGGTAGAAAGTGCATCGGTTTTTTTAACGGTTGACGGTTTTCTTAAAGCTAAAATTATACAGCGAACCCCTATTGCAAGAGTGGTAGTTAATAATGAAAGTTATTATATTGACAGACAGGCAAAAACAATGCCTTTGTCCGACAATTTTTCAGCCCGGGTATTGCTGATTTCAGGGGCTATAAAAGACGAGAATAATGGAAAAATTCATGAGTTGGTTACCGCAATTTTGGCCGATGAATTTTTAAAAGAACAAATAATTGCGATAGAAAAAACGACGAAAAGCGAATATGTTTTGGACACAAGGGTTGGTGATCAGAAAATAATTTTAGGGAAAATTGAAAATCTGGATCAGAAATTTAAAAATCTGGGAGCATTTTATATAAAAACAATGGCCGATAGTACAATTTATAAGTACGATTCGATTAATTTAAAATACAACAAGCAAGTTGTAGCCACAAATAAAGTAGATTATGGAAAATGATGATATTTCGGTAGGATTAGATATAGGAACAACCAAAATTGTTGCTATGATCGGTCGCAGAAATGAATATGGGAAAATTGAGTTGTTAGGGATTGGCAAAGCCAAAAGTTTGGGTGTACATCGTGGTGTGGTTAATAATATAACGCAAACTATTCAGTCAATTCAAAAGGCTGTTGATGAAGCAATCGCTGTTTCCGGAATTCAAATTAACGATGCCGTTGTGGGAATTGCCGGGCAACATATCAGAAGTTTACAACACAGCGATTATATCACACGACCAAATTCTGAAGAAGTGATTAGCGAAGAGGATTTGGAAAAATTGGAAAAACAGGTTTATAAATTGGTGATGCTTCCGGGTGAAGAAATTATTCACGTGCTTCCGCAGGAATTTAAAGTGGATGGGCAAGGTGAAATTACGCAGCCGGTTGGGATGTATGGTGGAAGATTAGAAGCCAACTTTCACGTGGTTGTAGGACAAATTTCTTCCATCAGAAATGTTGGAAGATGCATTAAAAGTGCCGGATTGAATTTGGCAGGAATAACCCTGGAACCTTTGGCATCGGCAGAAGCTGTTTTAAGCGCCGAGGAAAAGGAAGCCGGCGTGGCATTGATTGACATAGGAGGCGGAACTACAGATTTGGCGATTTTTAAAAACGGAATTATACGCCATACCGCCGTAATTCCTTTTGGCGGAAACGTAATTACCGAGGATATTAAAGAAGGCTGCTCCATTATAGAAAAGCAGGCAGAACTGTTAAAAGTAAAATTTGGATCGGCTTGGCCAGGCGATAATAAGGACAATGAAATTGTTTCTATTCCTGGTTTGCGCGGCAGAGACCCAAAAGAAATTACCCTTAAAAATCTGTCTAAAATTATCAATGCAAGGGTCATTGAAATTATTGAACAAGTGTTTCTGGAAATTAAAAACTACGGCCATGAAGAGCCAAAGAAAAAATTAATTGCCGGAATAGTTTTAACTGGAGGCGGTGCAGAATTGAAACACATAAAACAACTGGTTGAATATGTGACCGGAATGGATACCAGAATTGGGTATCCGAATGAAAATTTGGCGGGAGATTCAGACGAAAGTTTGTCGAGCCCACAATATGCAACGGCAGTTGGGCTTTTAATGAACGGTTTGAATAAAATTGAGAAAGCGAAAAAAGCCAAAATGGCACAACAGCATTTTCAGGAAAAACCGAAAACAGAGGAGACCAAGGAAGAAGGAAAAGCAGCGCCAATTGTTGTAGAGGAATTCAAAGAACCCAAAAAATCCATTTTTGAAAAATGGGGAGATAAATTCAGGGACTTTTTAGACAATGCCGAGTAATCAAAAAAAAATAAATAGTAGAATAATTCAATAAATATATATTATGAGCAGTTCAGACTTTAGCAACATTTCATTTGATTTACCAAAAAATCAGTCCAACGTTATAAAAGTTATTGGAGTTGGCGGCGGAGGCAGCAACGCCGTAAACCATATGTATTTACAAGGAATTGACGGCGTCGATTTCGTTATTTGTAATACCGATGCGCAGGCATTGCAAAACAGTCCGATCCCAACAAAAATTCAATTGGGTGTTTCATTAACCGAAGGATTGGGTGCAGGCGCAAACCCGGAAGTTGGCGAACAGGCCGCCATGGAAAGCATTCAGGAAATTAAGCAAATGTTATCATCCAATTCAAAAATGGTGTTTATCACTGTGGGAATGGGTGGCGGAACAGGAACTGGTGCCGCTCCTGTAATTGCCAGAGTTTCCAGAGAGCTGGATTTGCTGACCATTGGTATTGTGACAATTCCTTTCGGATTTGAAGGCAAAATGCGAAATGACCAGGCTTATAAAGGTATTGAAAAATTGCGTGGCTATGTAGATTCATTGGTAGTCATCAACAATAACAAATTGAGGGAAGTTTACGGAAATCTAGGTTTTAAGGCCGGATTTTCTAAAGCCGATGAAGTTTTATCTACTGCCGCCCGAGGAATTGCGGAAGTTATTACGCATCACTACACACAAAACATTGATTTAAGAGATGCTAAAACGGTACTTTCAAATAGCGGTACTGCCATTATGGGATCTGCTAGTGCCTCTGGCGAAAACAGGTCCGAAATTGCGATTTCAAAAGCATTGGATTCTCCATTGTTAAACGACAATAAAATTACGGGCGCCAAAAATGTGCTGTTGTTAATTGTATCAGGAACGGAAGAAATTACGATTGATGAAATAGGTGAAATCAACGATTATATTCAGGCAGAATCCAAATCTAACGTAAATATTATTATGGGTGTTGGCGAAGATGAATCGTTGGGAAATGCCATTTCGGTTACGATTGTGGCTACGGGTTTTAACAAAGACCAGCAACATGAAATTTCAAATACCGAAGCAAAAAAAATAATTCATACGCTTAATGATGAGCAAGAGGCCACATTTGATTTTTCTGAAAAAAAATTAAGAGATT
>JAVVEF010000161.1:0-4614 GCA_032251275.1 Lutibacter sp. | reverse complement strand
CTCTTTTTTCATGGAGGTCTTGATCTTTATCCACACAAATAATGGTAGAACCATAATAATTAAAACTTCATATATTTTTGTAATGTTCTTCGTAATTTTCGACAAATAAGCTCATAAAAAACTATACTTTTAACAAGTTTGATCAAATTTTACTTAAAATATAATAATTGCAAAATAACCACAATTAAAATGGTGGTTTTGGTAAAAGTTGTATTTTTGCGCTATCAATTAAAACATTGACTACTAACAACACTATGGATAAATTTTCATTTTTAAATGCGGTTCACACTGGTTTTATAGCCGATTTATACGACCAGTATTTGATAAATCCTGATACAATAGAACCCAGTTGGAGAAGCTTTTTTCAAGGATATGACTTTGCCAACGAAAAATATTCATTTAAAGACGGCGAAGAAAATCAAGAGAATGCCGTCTTTGAAGTTCCTGAAAATGTACTGAAGGAATTTAAAGTTATCGACTTAATTAATGGATACAGAACACGCGGACACTTGTTTACAAAAACAAATCCGGTTCGCGAACGCCGAAAATATATGCCTACGCTGGCCTTCGAAAATTTCGGGCTTTCTGAAAATGATTTAGATATCGTTTTTGACGCCGGACAAATTATTGGCACCGGAAAGGCAACTTTACGTCAAATAGTTAAGCATTTAGAAGCTATTTATTGCGATTCTATCGGGGTTGAATATATGTATATTCGAAACCCCGAAGAAGTTAAGTGGATTCAAAGACAGTTAACCACCAATGACAATCACCCCAACTATACCCCTGAAACTAAAAAATATGTGTTGCAAAAATTGAATCAGGCGGTGACTTTTGAAAACTTTTTGCAAACCAAATATGTAGGCCAAAAACGATTTTCATTAGAAGGCGGCGAAACTTTAATTCCTGCAATTGGTGCCGTTATCCGGCTTGCAGCAGAAAATTTTGGCGTTAAGGAATTTGTTTTGGGAATGGCGCATAGGGGCCGTTTAAACACGCTTATCAACATTTTTAGAAAACCAATCCGCGATTTGTTCAGTGAATTTGAAGGCAAAGATTTTGAAGATGAAGATATTGATGGCGATGTTAAATACCATTTGGGTTTAACCACGCGAAAAACATTAAAAACCGGCACAGAACTTATTATGAATTTGGTTCCAAACCCTTCACATTTGGAAACTGTTGGTCCGGTGGTTCAGGGAATTTCTCGCGCCAAAATAGACAATGATTACAACGGAGATGATTCAAAATTGCTCCCGATAATCGTTCACGGTGATGCCGCAATCGCCGCGCAAGGCGTAGTTTATGAAGTGATACAAATGAGTCAGTTACCGGGTTATTCAACCGGCGGAACCATTCATATTGTGGTGAACAACCAAATCGGTTTTACCACAAATTATTTGGATGCGCGATCAAGCACTTATTGTACAGATATTGCAAAAGTAACCTTATCACCCGTTTTGCATGTAAATGCCGACGATGTTGAAGCGGTTACACACGCCATAGAAATTGCCATGAATTTTAGAATGCAATTTAAAAGAGATATTTTTATTGACTTGCTTGGTTACAGAAAATACGGACATAACGAGGGTGATGAGCCTCGTTTTACGCAGCCAAAATTATATAAAGCCATTTCAAAACACCCAAATCCAAGAGATATTTACGCGCAACAACTAATTAGCGAAGGTGTTATTGATGATGCTTATTTAAATAAAATTATTGCCGAATTTAAAGACTTGTTGGAAGAGGAATACCTGCAATCAAAAGAGGTTGAAACTTCAAAAGTAAGAGAATTTATGCAGGAAACCTGGGTAGATTTTACCCGTAGAGGTTTGGAAACGATGTTAGTCTCCGAAAAAACCGCTTACCCAAAATCGAAACTCAAAGTCATCGCTAAAATTGTTTCCACCGTTCCAAAAGGCATTAAATTTTTACGCAAAGCGGAAAAGATTCTGCTGGACAGACACCAAATGGTTTTTGAAAATGACCGAATCGATTGGGGAATGGGCGAAACTTTGGCTTATGGAACCTTGCTTCAGGAAGGATTCGATATTCGAATTTCCGGACAGGATGTGGAAAGGGGAACATTTAGCCACCGCCACGCCATTTTGCGCGATGAAATTTCCGAAGAACGCATCAATCTGTTAAATATGATTGGCGAAAATCAGGGGAAAATGAACATTTACAATTCTTTATTGTCGGAATACGGTGTGCTTGGTTTTGATTATGGTTACGCCATGGCACATCCAAATACCCTGACTATTTGGGAAGCCCAGTTTGGCGATTTCAGCAACGGGGCACAAATTATTTTCGACCAATATATGTCGGCCGCAGAAGATAAATGGAAATTGCAAAATGGAATTGTGGTATTGTTGCCACACGGTTACGAAGGACAAGGATCTGAGCATTCATCGGCCCGTATGGAGCGTTTTCTGCAATTGTGCGCCATAGACAATATGATTTTGGCCGATTGCACCACGCCGGCAAATTTTTTCCATCTGTTGCGTCGTCAAATGAAACGCGATTACAGAAAACCGCTTATCGTGTTTACGCCAAAAAGTTTGCTCCGCCATCCGGCCGCAACTTCTTCACTGGATGCGTTTTCCATAGGAAGTTTTCAGGAGGTGATTGACGATACTATCGACAAAAAAAATGTGACAAAATTGGTATTTTGCACCGGTAAATTTTATTACGATTTATTGGCCGAACGTACTTCATTGGAAAGAAATGATGTGGCGCTGGTAAGAATTGAACAGCTTTTTCCTTTACATTTGGAAAAACTGCAACAGGTAATCGACAGCTATCCGAAGGCGAAAAAATACGTTTGGGCGCAGGAAGAACCTGAAAATATGGGCGCGTGGAGTTTTATGCTGCAACGCTTCAGGCTGGTAAATTTGGAAGTGGCATCGCAAGCATTTCACGCAGTTCCTGCAGCAGGTTCTTCCGCACGATTTAAAAGAAGACACCAACGCGTTATTGATAAAGTATTTGAAATAGACAAAACAAATGTTAAATCATAAGTGACTATTTCTGGGCGATTAAAGTTTGTTGCCACTCAAAATTGAATTTAAACAAATAAAGTAAGCTGTAAATTCTTTTCTTCGGAAGGAATTTAAGTCAGAAAAAAGATAAAAAAAATTAAAGAGATGATTTTAGAAATGAAAGTTCCCTCACCGGGAGAATCGATCACAGAAGTAGAAATTGCAGCGTGGCTTGTAAAAGATGGTGATTATGTTGAAAAAGACCAGCCCATTGCCGAAGTGGATTCAGACAAAGCGACCCTTGAATTGCCTGCGGAAGAAAGCGGCATTATTTCATTAAAGGCCGAAGAAGGCGACACGGTAAAAGTTGGTTCGGTTGTTTGTTTAATCGATTTGGAAGGCAAAAAACCGGTTGACAGCGGAAAAGCAGTTGTTGGTGAGCAGCCTTCAGTAGCTAATGAAAAAATCGTCACTTCGAGTGCGGTCGAGAAGCCTGAAACACCGATTACAGCAGAAAAAACCTACGCAAGTGGCGCAGCTTCACCTGCTGCAAAGAAAATATTGACAGAAAAAGGCATTGCGCCTTCTGAAATTGCAGGAACCGGAAAAGACGGAAGAATCACAAAAAACGATGCCGTAAACGCCGTGCCAAGCATGGGAACTCCAACCGGCGGTTCACGAAGCAGCGAACGTATAAAACTCTCAATGCTTCGCAGAAAAGTGGCGGAAAGGCTGGTGGCGGTAAAAAATGAAACTGCCATGCTTACCACTTTTAACGAAGTGGATATGAAACCTATTTTCGCCCTGAGAAACGACTATAAAGATGCCTTTAAAGAAAAACACAATGTTGGATTGGGATTTATGAGTTTCTTCACTTTGGCAGTTGTAAGGGCTTTAAAATTGTTTCCTGACGTAAATTCTATGTTGGATGGAGATTATAAAATTTTGAACGATTTCATGGATATTTCTATAGCAGTTTCCGGCCCAAAAGGATTGATGGTTCCGGTAATCAGAAATGCGGAAAATCTTACTTTTAGAGGTGTGGAAAATGAAGTAAAACGTTTGGCATTAAGAGCAAGGGACGGTCAAATAACGGTTGATGAAATGACCGGAGGCACTTTTACCATTACCAACGGCGGCGTTTTTGGTTCTATGTTGTCAACGCCAATTCTAAATCCGCCCCAAAGCGGAATTTTAGGAATGCACAACATTGTTGAAAGACCCGTTGCTGTTAAAGGCGAGGTGGTAATCAGGCCAATAATGTATGTTGCATTGTCGTACGACCATAGGGTAATTGACGGACGCGAATCTGTTGGGTTTTTAGTTGCTGTTAAAGAGGCTTTGGAAAATCCTGTGGAAATTTTGATGGACAACAATCCTAAAAAAGCGTTGGAGTTGTAGATTAAAATTCCTTCAAAAAAATATAAAAAACCCAAGCAAATTTGTTTGGGTTTTTTTATTTCTGATGATAAAAATCATTTTTATTTAGACTCATTAAAAATAACTTAGCCTTAAATTTCAAATCTAAATTAAGTGAATAAATTAATCTATGCCTATATAGTGTTTTTTGCCATTCAACAAAATATACAATCCCAAATCGTTGAGTCGTCAGCCGCAATAAATAAAAATATTT
>JAVVEF010000160.1:0-4647 GCA_032251275.1 Lutibacter sp. | reverse complement strand
AATGAATTAAATTAGGGCTAGGCGTGTATAAAATATAACCAAAAAATCAATAAAAAATGATTACAGGAAAAAACTACATTGGAAATCTGCTGGCATCAACAGGGAAAGTAACATTTAAAACATTCAATCCGCAGGAAAACAAGGAGAACGATGTTGTTTTTTTTGAAGCTTCATCAGCAGAAATTGAGGTGGCTGTTGCATTGGCTTCAGAAGCTTTTAAGGAATTTCGACATATTTCCGGAGTCAAAAAAAGTGAATTTTTAAACCAAATCGCAAACGAAATTGAGGCGTTGGGCGACAAACTAATAAAAACCTATTGCTTAGATTCCGGTTTACCGGAAGACCGGGCAATTGGTGAAAGAGGAAGAACTGTTTTTCAGTTGCGCGCCTTTGCCAATTTGGTAAAAGAAGGCTCTTGGACGGAAGCGACAATTGATACCGCCGACCCAAGCCGACAGCCAATTCCAAAAGTTGACATTCGAAAAATGTCGATACCAATTGGGCCAGTGGTTGTTTTTGGCGCAAGCAATTTTCCGTTGGCCTATTCTACGGCTGGCGGCGATACGGCTTCAGCTTTGGCTTCGGGCTGTCCGGTTATTGTAAAATCGCATCCAATGCACGCGGGAACAGGCGAATTGGTGGCTTCAGCCATCATAAATGCCGCTGAAAAGACAGGAATGCCAAATGGCGTATTTTCAAACTTAAACAGCAGCGGCATTGAAGTTGGCGTTGCATTGGTGAAACATCCTAAGGTAAAAGCGGTTGGTTTTACCGGAAGTGTTGGCGGCGGAAGGGCTTTGTACCACTTGGCTTCAAAGCGCCCAGAACCCATTCCTGTTTTTGCCGAAATGGGAAGCGTAAATCCGGTGATTATTTTGCCGGAAGCCGCTAAAAATAAAGGAAATGAATGGGCAAAAACTTATGCAAGTTCCATCACGTTAAGTTCAGGGCAATTTTGCACAAATCCCGGATTAATATTGGGAATTAAAGGACCCGATTTAACCAATTTTATTCAAAAATTATCGGAAGAAATTATAAAAATTGAACCGAGTTGTATGTTGCACCCAAATATTATTGGTGCTTATGAAACCAAAAAATCGGCGATGCAAAAACAGGCAGGTTTGCAAACCGCGGCAAGTTTTACCAATGAAATCGCCGCCAATTATGGACGCCAAGTCATCGCAACTGTTGAAGGCGCCACTTTTTTACAAAACCCGGCATTACATCAGGAAGTATTCGGTCCATTTTCTATGGTAGTTCAATGTGAAAACGCGCAGCAATTAGAAGAAATTATCGCCAATTTAGAAGGTCAGTTAACGGGAACTGTTTTGGCCGAAAATGAAGAATTAAAAAATTATGGGAAAATAATAAACGCCCTTCAAAACAGGGTTGGACGCATTATTTTTAATGGCGTTCCAACAGGTGTTGAGGTTTGTGCTGCGATGGTTCATGGCGGCCCTTATCCGGCATCAACCGACAGCCGATTTACCGCAGTAGGCATCAATTCCATAAAACGTTGGGTGCGTCCGTTTAGTTTTCAAAGCTGGCCAAACAACTTATTGCCCGATGAATTGAAAAATGAAAATCCGCTGGGAATTTCTCGAATTGTTGACGGAAAAAGCACCATTGAACCTATAGCAAAATAATTATGGGCAGAAAAACATTTTTTTGCGTTGATGCGCACACTTGCGGAAACCCGGTTCGCCTAGTTGCAGGTGGCGGCCCGAATTTAATTGGCGCCGATATGAGCGAAAAGCGTCAGCATTTTTTGAAAGAATTCGACTGGATTCGCAAAGGATTGATGTTTGAGCCGCGCGGCCACGATATGATGAGCGGAAGCATTTTGTTTCCGCCGCATCAAGAGGAAAATGATTTTGCCATTTTGTTTATAGAAACTTCCGGCTGCTTGCCTATGTGTGGCCATGGAACTATCGGCACGGTAACCATTGCCATTGAAGAAGGTTTGATAATACCTAAAATCCCCGGGATAATAAGCATGGAAGCGCCAGCCGGTTTGGTGGAAATTGAATATCAAAAAACAGGCAAAAAGGTGGATTGGGTGAAATTGATCAACGTAAAATCGTATTTGGCTGCGGAAGGACTAACGGTCGATTGTCCGGAATTGGGCGAACTTACTTTTGATGTGGCTTATGGCGGAAATTACTACGCCATTGTTGATCCGCAGGAAAACTTTAGCGGCGTCCATAATTTCACGGCAAGCAAATTAATACAGTATTCACAAGTGGTGAGAACGCGTATCAACGAAAAATATTCAAATTTATTTGTGCATCCCGAAAATGATACCATTAGAGATGTGAGCCATTTGATGTGGACCGGAAATCCCATCGACCCAACGTCTTCAGGCAGAAATGCTGTTTTTTATGGAGACAAAGCCATAGATCGCTCACCTTGCGGCACAGGAACATCAGCGCGGATGGCGCAATTGTATGCAAAAGGAACATTAAAACTGGGCGAAGAATTTATCCACGAAAGTTATATCGGCTCTAAATTTATCGGTAAAATAGTGGAAGAAACCATTTTGGATGGGAAAAAAGCGATTGTGCCAAGCATACAAGGTTGGGCAAAAATTTATGGATATAACACCATAATTATTGATGAGGAAGACGATCCGTACGCGCATGGATTTCAAGTTTTGTAAAAGCCCCCTAACCCCCAAAGGGGAATTTAAAAGTTAAAAAGCTTGAGCTTGATGGCTTAGGGAATATCTATAGTTAAAAGCTTTTTTATTAAAATTATAGTATTATTTCAAAACAAACTCCCTTTCTTTCGGAAAGGGCTGGGGATAGGAACAATTAAACAACAACAAATTGAAAAGTGTAATCATCATAGGCGGCGGAATTATCGGATTGTGTTCTGCTTATTATTTGGCAAAAGAGGGCGCAACAGTAACGATAATTGACAAATCTGATATGGCTGACGGCTGTTCTTATGGAAATGCTGGGATGATTGTTCCCAGCCACATTATTCCAATGGCGCAACCGGGCGTTATTCATCAGGGTATAAAATGGATGTTCAATGCCAAAAGTCCGTTTTACATAAAACCGGCTTTAAGTATTGATTTACTTGCCTGGCTGATTCAGTTTTATAAAAATTCCAATCAGGAACATGTTGATAAATCTATGATTCCTTTGCGGAATCTTTCTTTTTTCAGCAAAGAATTGTATCGGGATTTTGCACAATCCGCAAACGAATTTGGGTATCAGGAAAAAGGGCTTTTGATGCTTTACAATACCGATAGAATGGGTGAGGAGGAAATTAAAATCGGAAAAGTTGCTGAAGAATTGGGTATTGAAGTCGATTTTTTAAATCAGCAGGAAGTTGCAAAATTGGAAAATGGACTTAAAGTTGATGCATTGGGCGCCGTTCATTACAAATCGGATGCGCATTTATCGCCAAACCACTTTATTGCCTTTTTAAAAGCCGAATTAAATCAGATGGACGTGAAGTTGATTTCCAATTGCTCCTTGATCGATTTTAAAATTTCTGACCGTAAAATATCGGAATTATTTACAAGCAATGGAAATTTTAAGGCCGATGAATTAGTGATTTCCGCTGGTTCTTGGAGCGTTGAAATAGCCAAAAAATTGGGTGTGAAATTGCATATTTTGCCGGGCAAAGGTTATAGTTTTAATGTGGAAAATTTGATAGTAAAACCAACAATTCCTGCTATTTTATGCGAAGGGAAAGTGGCGGTGACGCCTTTGGGCGAAACTGTGAGGTTTGGTGGAACATTGGAAATCACCAACAATAACGACACTCAAATCAACATTAAAAGACTGCAGGGAATTGTTGAAAAGGTGAATCAGTTTTATCCGGATATCAAAGTTAACCTTCCTGAAAAAGAAAAAGTATGGCATGGTTTTAGGCCTTGCACACCAACTGGATTGCCAATCATAGAGAAATCCAAAAAAATTAAAAATTTAACTATTGCCACAGGCCATGCGATGATGGGTTTAAGTTTGGCGCCGGCTTCAGGCAAACTGGTAAGTGAATTGCTTATGGGTAAAAAAACATCCGTTGATATTACCGAATTTAGAAGTTGTTAAATTATTTTGGTTACTTTTGAAAATGAATTCTATCGAAATTTTAATAAAACTCAGAAGAATTGTGCGTTCCGTAAATTTGGAAAGCAAGCGGGTAGATAAAGAATTGGGCGTGAGTATTCCACAATTGTTGTGTCTGCAATTTTTGGCCCAACAAGAAGATTATCGGGCAAATGCTTCTAAATTAAAAGGTTTTTTAAATTTAAATGCCAGCACAATTACAGGTATTATTTTCAGACTGGAGAAAAAAAACTTGGTGATAAAATTGCCAAAGGCAACAGATAAAAGGATTACTTTAATTTCTTTAACAGCTAAAGGAATGGCGCTTATTCAAAATGCCCCAATTACTTTTCAGCAAAAATTAAGTGAGAAACTGCAGGCGCTTCCTCCTGAAAAACTTAAAACAATTATTGATGGAATCGACTTGTTGACGGAACTTATGGAAGTTGAAGAAATAGATGCTTCACCCATTATTACTTCAGAAGGATTTATATAGAAATTTTTGGATTGTTTTAATGGTTTTTAAACTTTGGTTCTACCACGAATGTTGTGGAATTAGTAAATTAGCAAAAAAAAATGTTTT
>JAVVEF010000159.1:0-4669 GCA_032251275.1 Lutibacter sp. | reverse complement strand
TTATTAATAGGTCGCTACCTGTCCGTTCTAAAAAGGTTTTTAGCTCTATTCTTTTTTCTAAAATCTGAATTCCAGCTCTAAACAATCACATCACATTCGTAAGTTTCGCATTTTTTCTCAATCACCAATTTTCTGTGTTCCTTGAAAAGTTGGTGTTCTTTGGAAGCTTCCAACTTATCTTTGTCCGCTTTAGAATTCCAATATTCGACCAAAAAATACTTATTTTCTTCGATTCTGTCTTTGAAAATATGAAAGTGATCCAATCCGGCGGGTTTTGCCTCGGTCAATTCTTCAAATTTTTGAAGTTCTACAAATGTAATTCCTTCCCCTTCTTTTACCTTAAATGAAACGATATATGCATACATAATTTGTCGGTTTTCTCAAATTTACGACACGCTTTTCAAAAAAAAGGTAACAAAAATCACTTTTCTCAGTTTTTTTAAAAACCGTACATTTATAAAATAATTAAATATTGTTTTGGCAGGAATTTATTTACACATACCGTTTTGTAAACAAGCGTGTTATTATTGCGATTTTCATTTTTCAACTTCATTAAAAAGAAAAGAAGATATGTTGATGGCGATAAAACGTGAATTGGAGCTCAGAAAAGATGAACTTAATAAAGAGCAAATTGAAACCATTTATTTTGGCGGAGGAACTCCATCTTTATTAAAGATTGATGAATTGCGAATGTTGTTAAACACCATTTATGAAAATTTTGAAGTGGTTGAAGATGCTGAGATTACGTTGGAAGCAAATCCAGATGATTTATCCGCCAAAAAAATAAAGGAACTTTCTAAACTTCCCATAAACCGTTTAAGCATCGGAATTCAGTCTTTTTTTGAGGACGATTTAAAATTTATGAATCGCGCGCACACTGCGGAAGAATCTAAAAAATGTTTAAAGGAAGCCACTAAATATTTCGACAATATCACTATTGATTTAATTTACGGAGTGCCCAATATGAGCAATGAAAAATGGCTGACGAATTTAAAAATGGCATTCGATTTTAATATTCCGCATATTTCTAGTTATGCTTTGACGGTGGAAGAAAAAACAGTTTTGCATAAGTTGATTGAAAAAGGAAAAGTTCCTCCGGTTGATGAAAATCTGGCCTTGGAACATTACAATATTTTGGTTGCGGAAACCGAAAAACGAGGCTTTGTAAACTATGAAATTTCAAATTTCGGGAATCCGGCTTATTTTTCGAAACACAATACTTCTTACTGGTTTGGCGAGAAATATTTGGGAATTGGTCCGTCAGCGCACTCTTATACCGGTTTTGAAAGAAGCTGGAATGTATCAAACAATACAAAATACATTAAAGCCTTGCTTGCCGATGAATTGCCTTCCGAAAAAGAGCGGCTTTCAGAAATAAACAGGTTTAATGAATATATTATGACGGGTTTGCGCACCATTTGGGGCGTTTCTTTTCAAAAGATTGAAAAAGAATTTGGCGCGATGTATTTGCAGGAATTAAAAAAAAGCGCAGAACGTCATATAAAATCCGGTTTGTTGGGGATTGAGCTGCGTTCCTTTTCCGGTAAATTTTTGGTCACCACCAAAAAAGGCAAATTTTTGGCTGATGGAATTGCTTCAGATTTATTTAAAATAACTTCCTGATATATATGTAATTATAGTTACATACTACTATTTCTTATCGCTATAACTTTGCTGAAAATTAAATAGATAATTATGGAAATACAAATAAAATTTGATGAAACCGGAAGAATTATTCCGTTTATGAAAGGCAACGAAATCACCATGAATGAATCTCCTTTTTTAATATTTTTAGCGACTGCAGGCATGTGTTCAGCAGTTTTTGTGAGATCGTTTATGCAACAAAGAGGATTGCCTTTTCAGGAAGTGGGAATCACGCAAAAAATGAATTACGACAGAACCACCAATATGGTTGGCGATATTGATATGGTTGTTGATTTGCCACCTAATTTTCCTGAAAAATATGTGAGCGCCATTAAAAATGTGATTGCGCAATGTCCGGTTAAACGTCATTTGGCAGCACCGCCAACATTTAATGTGATTGCGAATTTAAGTGCAGTAATGGAATAATAATTTATACAAATTCAAAAAAGCAGCTTTTAACAGCTGCTTTTTTTATGCGTAAAGCACAAAATATTTTGGTAATTTTAGAGTTTTTTAGAACTATCAATGTTTAAATAGTTTGGTATGAATATCGAAGAATTTAGAGACTATTGCCTTTCTAAAAATCATGTGACCGAAAGTTTTCCTTTTGATGAAGAAACCCTAGTTTTTAAAGTGGCCGGCAAAATGTTTGCTTTGGCGGGACTGGAACACCATCCGGCAACGGTAAGTTTAAAATGCGATCCTGAAAAAGCGTTGGAGCTGCGGGAAGAATATGACGAAATTATGCCAGGCTATCATATGAATAAAATGCTTTGGAATTCTGTGATCATTGATGGTAATTTGTCCCATAAATTAATAAAAGAATTAGTCGATGATTCATACCATTTGGTGGTAAAAGGACTGACAAAAAAGCAGCGAAAAGAATTTGGGTTTGAAAGTTAGTCGGAAGACCGAAGTTTAGAGCTTATTTTTTGTACAATATTAATTTTAGGAGGCAAACTGTTTCTTCCTATAATCTGATGGCGTAACTCCTTTTATCGATTTAAATTTCCTGTTAAAATTGGCCAAATTGTTAAATCCAGACTTGTAAGAAATTTCTGTGATGTTTAAATCGTTATTTTTGGTCAGCAATTTACAAGCATTTCCAATTCTTATATCAATCAAAAAATTCACAAAAGTTTTGTTGGTTCGCTGTTTAAAATATCTGCAAAAGGCATTCGGGGTCATATTCGCAATATCGGCAACATTATCTAAAGTAACTTCTTTGTGAAAATTATTCATTGTGTATTGAAAAATATCACTCATCCGTTTCCCTTCATCGCCATCATATTTTTTTAGGTTGATCAACGATGACAATGTTTCCTTTTCCGCTTCAGAAATTAAAGAAAGGATGTCTAAAAAGGCAGTAAACTGCTTGTATTTTGAGTAGGAATTAATTTTTGTGAGCAACAAAAAAAGCTCCGGTTTGTTGGAAAGTACCTCAAAACCTAAAACAGCATCGTAAAAAAAAGCGTTGAAATGTTCAAATTCGGGTAAATTAAAAAAATGTTCTCCGTACGAATTTTTTGAAAAAAATAAGGAAATCATCATGGTTTCCTTCTCAAAAGCAGCGTCTCTTTTAAATATATGCGGCAAATTTTCACCGATTACAAAAATGTCATTTTTTTTAAATTCTCCTACACAATCGCCAATAATATAAGAGCCTTCACCTTCAACAAATATGCTTATTTGAATTTCCTCGTGTTGGTGCAATTTTTCATAAAATGATTCTTCATCATATTTTTGAATGTATAAATTTACATTCTCAGGTTTCGGAATTTTAAATGGCAAGACTTTCATATCAACGAATTACACGTCGAAATTAATCTATTTTTTTGATTAATCGATAAATATAAGGTAAAATACTATTATGAATAGCTAATAAATAGGCTAGTGTTGAAACTTAGAAAGTATTATTTTGGTGGAAAAGTTGAAAAGACGGAAGTCAGAAGACCGTAGACCGAAGACAAAAGCATTTTTAAATACAAGAATTAAATGTAGGTCTAAAATGAATTTTGGCAAGTAAAAAAAACTTAAAATTAAAAACAGCTAATTAAAAGTAATAACCATGAGCATAGAATGGAGTGGCGTAATGCCTGCAGTTACAACCAAATTTACCGATGAAGACACCTTGGATTTGGTGAATTTTGAAAAAAATATCAACGCGCAATTGGCAGCCGGTGTCAACGGAATTATTCTTGGAGGGACTTTAGGTGAAGCCAGCACGCTTACTGCGGATGAAAAAAGAATTCTGATAAAAAAAACGGTAGAAATTGTAAAAAGCAAAGTTCCGGTGATTATCAATATTGCGGAACAATCGACAACCGGCGCCATTGAAGCGGTTCGTTTGGCTGAAGAATATGGAGCAAATGGATTGATGTTGTTGCCGCCGATGCGTTACAAAGCAGATGCAAGGGAAACGGTCACCTATTTTAAAAAAATAGCCAAAAGCACTTCGCTGCCCATTATGATTTACAACAATCCGGTTGATTACGGCATCGAAGTTACGTTGGATATGTTTTCAGCATTGATTGAATGTGAAAATATTCAGGCTGTGAAAGAATCTACCCGCGATATTTCAAATGTGACGAGAATGAAAACACGTTTTGGCGACCGTTTTAAAATTTTATGTGGTGTTGACACTTTGGCTTTAGAAAGTTTATTGATGGTTGCAGATGGCTGGGTTGCGGGATTGGTTTGTGCTTTTCCGGCGGAAACAGTTGCCATCTATAAATTGGCAAAAGCAGGTAAAACAAAAGAAGCCATTGCCATTTACAGTTGGTTTTTACCTTTGTTGGAGTTGGATATAAACACTAAATTGGTACAAAATATTAAATTGGCGGAAGTGGCCACAGGAATCGGCACCGAAAATGTCAGGGAACCACGTTTGGCATTGGTGGGTGAAGAAAGAATTCGGGTTTTGGCAATTATTGAAAAAGCATTGAAAAGCAGACCAAACATCAATTAAAAAAGCTCAAAGGTGAAAGCTCAAAGTTACATTGAAATCTGAAGTTAAATGAATTAA
>JAVVEF010000158.1:0-4831 GCA_032251275.1 Lutibacter sp. | reverse complement strand
AATGATTAATAGCGAACTGCATCTGTACCAATAAAAAATAAATAATAAACAGATGAAACGAGCCATAACAAATTTTGATACACAACCAAATAATTAATAGCGAACTGCATCTGTTTCAACTAAAAAATAAAATTTAAACAGATGAAAATAATATCATACAATGTTAACGGTATCAGGGCTGCAATAAACAAAGGTTTTATTGATTGGCTGGTTGCCGCAAATCCCGACGTTATCTGCTTGCAGGAAATAAAAGCACATAAAGAACAGCTGGATTTAAGTTTGTTTGAAAATGCCGGTTATAACTATCATTATTGGTTTTCGGCAGAAAAAAAAGGGTACAGCGGCGTGGCTGTTTTGTCAAAAACAAGACCCGACAAGGTTGTTTATGGCACCGGCATTGAAACCATGGATTACGAAGGAAGAAATTTGAGGGTCGATTTTGCGAACGTATCCATAATGAGCTTATATTTACCATCCGGAACCAATGATGATAGATTGGAGTTCAAACTAACCTACATGGCTCAATTTCAGGAGTATGTAAACAATCTCAAAAAAGAACTTCCCAATCTCATTATTTGTGGCGATTACAACATTTGCCATACAGAAATAGACATTCATAATCCGGCACAGAATAAAAACACCTCGGGATTTTTACCCGTTGAGCGAAACTGGCTGGGGAATTTTATCGACAGCGGTTTTACAGATTCGTTCCGTCATTTAAACAAAGATCCGCATCATTACAGCTGGTGGAGTTACAGGGCAAATGCCAGAAACAACAATAAAGGCTGGCGTATAGATTACCATATGGTAAGCAACGAGATAAAAGACAATATTAAAAGAGCCTATATTTTACCGGAAGCAAAACATTCCGATCATTGCCCGGTAGTTATTGAAATTGATTCATAAAAATAAATAAAAGTAATACAATGTTAAAAAAAACAGCAATTCTATTCATAATAGCAATCACGTTAAATTCGTGTGTGTCAAAAAAAGTATATCAGGAACTAGAAACAAAATACAATAATTTACGTTCTTCAAACAATGCGTTAATTGAAGAAAAAGATAATTTATTGGCTGCAAAAAAAGCATTGGAAGCCGATTTTGAAAAATTGAACAGCGATTACAGCGCACTTAATACCAAAAAGGAAATTTTGGCTGATGAGTTGGTTTCACTTCAAAGTAAACATAAAAATTTAGACGAATCTTACAACGCACTTTCTGCGCAAAGTTCAAAAAAACTGGCAGAGCAATCTCAAAAAAACCAGGAATTATTGCTTCAACTGGAAGAAAAAGAAAGAAAATTGGCGCTTGAAAGCGACCGATTGGAAAAGCTTCAAAATGAATTGGCACAACGCTCCAATCAAATTAACGAGCTTCAGGGTTTAATAGATGCAAAAGAAGCCCAAATGCAACAGTTAAAAAATGCCATTTCAAGCGCATTGCTCAATTTTGAAGGAAAAGGATTGACCGTGGTTCAAAAAAATGGTAAAATTTACGTGTCGATGGAAAATAAGCTGCTATTTGATTCAGGCAGTTGGGCAGTTGGCAGTGAAGGAAAAAATGCCGTTGAGCAATTGGCAAGTGTGTTGTCGAAAAATCCAGATATCAATGTGCTTATTGAAGGGCATACAGACAATGTTCCATATACCGGAACTACGATTACGGACAACTGGGATTTATCAGTTAAACGGGCAACGGCCATTGTTAGAATTTTACAAAATAAAGGTGTAAATCCAACGCAAATTACGGCGGCAGGAAGAAGTGAATATGTGATAGTTGGTTCAAATGCAACTCCGGAAGGAAAAGCTAAGAACAGAAGGATTGAAATTATTCTAGCGCCTAATTTAGACGAAATTTCAAAACTGCTAAACAACTAATCTCCTATGAACCGAGCGACAACAAATTTTGATTCACACAGCAATGATCAATGGCGAACCAGCCAGCCGGCAGGCAGGCAGCAGCCGTTACCGCTAAAAAATAAAATGTGAACAGATGAAAAATTTAATTTACTTAGCATTTTCATTAACGGTTACTTTTGGGTTTTCACAAAAAAAAACGGATCCATTAAAAATTCAGCCTAATGAAAATGCCAAAGTGCAATTTAAAGACAGCCCTGTGTTATTTTTTACGAATACAGATTCTTTGATTCTTCAGGTTCATCCAAAAGCGGCGCTAATAGACAGTTTATGGATGAATAAATTAATAAAATCACCTTTGTATGATAAGGAACTTTATATATTGGGTGATGACGAGATGTTTGTTGCCGACCTTGAAGAATTGTCAACAGAATTGCTAAAATCACGTTTAAAACATTTAAACAGTAAAACGCCTTTTAAAATTGAATACAATCCAGCATTGGAGCAAGTAATAAGAACCTATTTACAAAAAAGAAAATCGTCCATATCTACCATTATGGAACGGGCGCGTTATTTTTTCCCTATGTTTGAAGAGCATTTGGCAAAATATAATATTCCAATGGAATTAAAGTATTTAGCGGTTGTTGAATCTGCTTTAAATCCAAATGCACATTCCCGAATGGGTGCCACGGGTTTGTGGCAATTTATGTATCCAACCGGAAAATTTTACAATTTAGAGGTAAGTTCTTATATAGATGAGCGTTCAGATCCATACAGGGCTACAGAAGCTGCCTGCAAGTATTTGGAAAGTTTGTATAAAATATACGGTGATTGGAGTATGGTTTTGGCAGCCTATAATTACGGTCCGGGGAATGTTTCCAAAGCCATCAGAAGAGCTGGAGGAAGCACCAATTATTGGAATATCCGTCAATTTTTGCCGAGGGAAACCGCTGCTTATGTGCCGGCTTTTTATGCCACCTTATATATTTTTGAATATGCAAAAGAGCACAATTTGAAATCAAAGGAAAAAGCAATTTCCTATTATGCAACTGATACTGTCAGGATAAAAAGACAATTGACATTTACGCAAATCAACGAAGCTTTAAATGTTGATATTGAAGTTCTTAAATTTTTAAATCCGCAATATAAACTTGAAATTATTCCCTATGTAAAAGATAAAAATTATGCACTGACCTTGCCCTTAAAAGATATCGGTAATTTTGTAAGTAATGAAAAGATGATTTATGCCTATGCCGATTTAGAAGATGAAAAAGAAGAAAAGCCGCTGCAGGAACTTATAAAAATGGAAGATAGGATTACGCACAAGGTAAAAAAGGGAGAATATTTGGGTAAAATTGCAGCCAAACATGGTGTTGCTGAAAGCAATCTAAAAAAATGGAACAATTTAAAAAGCTCACGATTGCAAATAGGCCAAAAGTTGGTGGTTTATCCTAAAAACACGAATCCGGTAGTTGCCGCAAAAGTGGCTCCAACCAATAGCGACGGTAAGCAACATTCGTATTATATTGTTAAATTGGGAGATTCATTATGGTCTATCGCAAAAAAATATTCAAATGTTTCTGTCCAAAATATAAAAGAATGGAACAATATTTGGAGTGTAAAAAGTCTGAAACCCGGAATTAAATTAAAAATATTTAATTAATTAGAAAAATCGGAATGATTTTATGAGAATTACAAATGACAAACAAAATCAATAAATATCCAAAAATGAAAAAGATCGGACTATTATTGGCATTTATCTCCTTGCTCATTTCTTGTGATACTGGAAACAATCAAAAAGTATTGCAGGAAGCAAATGGCAGAATGAACAATTTGCTAATTGTGATGAAAAACAGCGAATGGCAAGGCGAAATTGGCGATGAATTGCGGAAAATTATTGCAGAACCAGTTCTTGGACTGCCGCAGCCAGAAGCGCAATTTGAAGTGACACAAGTACCACCAGAAAGCTTTGGAAGTATGTTTAAAGCCAGCAGAAGTATTTTACATGTGGGCATTGGCGCTGAAAATTCTTTTTCGGCCATTTCTAATGTATATGCCGAGCCACAACAAATAATCACCATTATAGGAAAAGACAAAGAAGCGCTTATTCTTGAAATTCAAAAAAATGCTAAAGTGCTTATTTCCGGATTTAAGAATGCTGATTTGCTCACCGTTCAACGGTCGATTTATAAAAATTACTGGGATCCCACAAAAATGGAAACCTTTACCAAAAACGGCTATTCTTTAAAAATTCCGAAAACCTTCAGCAAAGTTGACGATACCGGAGATTTTGTGTGGTACCGTATGCGTTTGGATGGCGGAAACAGTATGGAATTGTTTTCCTATACGGTTCCGATTCAATCCATTGATGACGAAAACGGAAATAACCTTGTCGCCATAAGAGATACCATCGGTAAAAAACACATTCCCGGACAAATTGAAGGATCGTATATGATTACAGAAGCAGCCTACACGCCACATATTTTTGAGGTAAAACTCGACGGCAAAAAAGCATTGGAAGCCAAAGGAAAATGGGAAGTGAAGGGTGTTTATATGGCCGGACCATT
Organism: Lutibacter sp.; assembly: GCA_032251275.1. Taxonomy (GTDB): domain Bacteria; phylum Bacteroidota; class Bacteroidia; order Flavobacteriales; family Flavobacteriaceae; genus Lutibacter. The sequence goes on along the minus strand of JAVVEF010000158.1, from coordinate 408 downwards.
TTTAAGTTATTCCATTATTGACAAGGCAAAAAACAGGTTGGTGGTGGTTGAAGGTTTAACCTATGCGCCATCCATTAATAAGCGAGACTATATGTTTGAACTGGAGGCGATTATGAAAACCATCAAGATAAATTAAGGACAATATTTATTTAATTTATGCCGATATATTTTACAAAATATACCGGCATTTTTTTGTTATTTTCATTTCTGATTTTTCAAAAACAAACATTCTTTCTTTTTCAAATTGGAACCAAATTGGAATACGCTATCTTCAATTCGATTTGTTTGAATTCACCCTAAAAAGAATAATTCCTGAAAATTTGTAGTTAAAAAGTTTCACTTTGGTGCAACTTTTGTACATTTGCTTTATGAAAAAGAAACGATCAATAATTTTTTATAAAGATTACT
>JAVVEF010000157.1:0-4858 GCA_032251275.1 Lutibacter sp. | reverse complement strand
AAAATGGAGCAATCAAATGTTAACCAAAACAAAATTGCGAACTTTGCGTTTTTTCTTTGCACTCGTTGCGGTTAAATGCAAATTTCAATTGAATTGTTTTTTTATAATTTTTTCCTTAGTTTTTACCATAGAATACGCAACCTGAATTAAAGTTATAAATTGTAAGATACATTTAACTTTTAGAATTGACAGGATACGCCACTTTTAGAACGGACAGGTCGCGGCCGGTCCTTACATAAAACCTTCCAAGGGTAAATCGTCATTTAATTTTATGGAGGCATTTTGGCCTTTATTCAATTTATATCCTTTTTTAAAAATGGCTGCTTTGTTTCTTTTTCCCTCAATTATAACGGTTAAAGGTTCTTTAAAATGCACATGCCTTAAATAATCATCTTCATAAATTGCCCGTTGCCTGTTTAAATACTCCAGGTTGAAAAATCCATCCTCCATAAATGGGTTTATGGTTAAATAGCCCACTTTAAAAGATGTTAAATTTTGGAAAAAATGTGTTCCCTGACTTGGGTCTATCCTGAAATTATTAAGGCCTGCTTCAACAATTATTTTTGCTGATGCTATTTGCGGCCAAATGACTGGAATTCCCAACCATGGATCGCTAGATCCCCACCTGCCGGGCCCTACTAAAATGTAGTTTTTGTCTTTTTCTGCAAACTTTTTATTGATTTGTTCAACGGCGGCGGCTATTTTTCTTGTATTTGCGGAATTAAAAGTTTCGGGCTTCACATAAATAAAATCGTGAATATTCTCATAATTTCCGTTACCCAAAGCCGATTCAGAATAAATGATGGTGTCTTCAACCTTAAAATCCTCCGGCAGCGTGCTCAAGGTTTCGATGCTCTCAACAATAGGCCTGATTTGCAAAAAGCTAAATTCTTTCGGTTGACCGTGCGGAACATCCAAATTAACAGCAAACTCCATTTCAATGGGATTTCGCATTTCGCGCTGGCCGATGCGCAATAAATCCTGCAAAATTTCGGGTAAAGGAAATGTGTTGTATTTTAAAATATTATCAAAAGTGATTACGCGAAGTCCGTCATGCAAAACGCCTGGCTTGATGATGTTATTTTGCAAGTCGTAGGTGGACGCCACAAATTTTAGCGACCCATGTTTTTCTGCATTTCTGATGGTAATTTTCTTTTTATTGACCGCTTCACTGGTTGATGCCACATAACTGTCGGGATTCATATCCAATCCAAAAAAATATTGCTGCGTGTCGCGCTGTGTGGAGCCGGGAGAGGAAAGCTGCAACACTTTTTTAGGATGGTAAGGCGAAAATCGCAAGGTGTTTCCGCCGCCAACAATCATTTCACCCAAACCCAACGCGATATTTGCCGTACCTTCATTGGGTAATTCCTGGTCAATCGGATAAAAATTTATAGAACGTGCCACTCCGGAAATGTTCGGATAATAAACATCATCATATTGTTTGCCGGTTACTTCCTGTAAAATCACCGCCATTTTATCCTCTTCAATGCTGTGGGAAGTTGCTTTTAAATATATTTTGCTGTTTTGAAAAAAAGCGGATGCCATCACCGACTTGATGGCGCTGGCAACCATCTCCACCATTCTCGATTTGTCGGTGTTCGGAATCATATAGGTGGCAAATACGCCGGCAAAAGGCTGGTAATGGGAATCTTCCAAAACACTGGAAGAACGCACGGCAATGGGAGATTTGGTGACATTTAAAAACACCCGAATATCTTCCATAACCCATTTTGGCAATGGTTTCGAGTTAAATTTATTTAAAATTTCTTCATCATCATTACAAGTGGCCACATAGCCAATCAAATCGTGTTTTTCCATAAATTCATCAAACACTTCCGTACTTAATACAACGGTACGCGGGATGGAAATATTGACCTCTTTGTATTTATTGAACAACTTGTGGCGTTTCAAAAACGAATCTATAAACGCCAAACCCCTTCCTTTTCCGCCTAAAGATCCTTCACCGATTCTTGCGAATCCCAAATATTCATCATAGGTATTTTTGCTAAATTTTGAAATAACGCCTCTCGATCTGTATACCCGATAAGCTTTAATGGCCCTTAATAAAAAATCCCTGATTTCCTCCGGATCTTCAAAATCTTCGTATTCTACATTGCTAAAAAGATTCGCTAACGGGAAAAGCGCCCTTGACCTTAACCATTTTGAATATTCGCTTCTTTTGGCATGGTACACAATCGCATCCAATGTTACGTTGGTTAATGCTTTTTGAAAACTGTTTAAATCTTCAACCGTTGCCAAAACCTTCATTTGAATTGGGTCCCAGAATTCAAAAGCGCCAAAAGAAAAATATTTGGTGATGTAATTTTTTATTTCCTTTCCCAAGGTTTCCGAATGTTTGTATAAAAATTTTCCTTTTAGCTCTAAGGCCCGTTTTTCATTATTTTTATCGGAAGATTGCACCAAAAACGGAAAATAGCGTTCATGGCTTCTTACGTATTTTAAAAATTCGAACCCCGCATCGGGATCTCGTTTTCCGTCTTTAAAATAACTGACATCAGAAATAACGCCCAAAAGATTGTGTTTGTACTTTTCAAAAAGAAACAATCCTTCTTCATAATTTGTGGCCAGCAAAATTTTAGGCCGACCTCTCATCAACATCATCGCCCTGTGCTCATTGAGTCCTTCCGACATAAATGAACGCGTTTGTTTCAAGATAATTTTATACATAATGGGCAAATACCGCGAGTAAAATTTTAAAGAATCTTCCACCAGCAAAATCGCCTTTACACCTATTTGATTGATGTCTTTTTCGGCATTCATCCGGTCTTCGGTAAGTTTAATAATCGCCAAAAAGATATCAACATTGCCGTTCCAGTGAAAAACCAAATCGATGATTCCCGTATTTTCGCTGAGCACTTTTTTCCTTAATTCAGAAGAATAGTGGCTTAATGCCGCAATGGGAATGTTTGGAAAGGCTTCTTTAATCATTTTGGAGGTTTCAAAAGCCTTGTAATTGCCAATGTCCAACCAAGTAATTACCAAATCAATTTTATCGGAATTCATCATTCCTATCGCCCTTTTCGCGGAATTTGCATGGATAAAACTAGGTGGATATCTAAGATTTAGGGCAGTGTATTCATTAAAAATACGCTCGTCAATTCGGCCGTCTTCCTCCAACATATAAAAATCGTAGTTGGAACAGACAATAAGCACTTTGTTTATTCGGTTTTGCATCAATTGGTTAAATGCAACCTCTTCAAATTCGTAATTTTTTAAATCGGGCAGTGGATTTCTGTTCATTTTTATTAACCTTTATTTTCAAATGCAAGATATCATTTTCACCGCTAAATTTAATGTTTTTGAAAAGATTAATTGTTGGTCAAAAAAAAAGACCGCCCAAAACAGACAGCCTTTAATTAAGTTAAAAATAATAATTTAAACAACGCCTTGCGCCAACATAGCATCGGCCACTTTCACAAAACCGGCAATATTTGCGCCTTTCATATAATCTATATAACCATCCTCTTCGGCTCCGTGTTTAATGCAGGCTTCATGGATATTTTCCATAATATTTTTTAACCTTCTGTCTACTTTTTCGCTATTCCAATTCATTCTCAAAGAGTTTTGGCTCATTTCCAAGCCCGAAGTTGCAACGCCTCCCGCATTTGCGGCTTTTCCGGGAGCGAACAAAATTTTGGCATTTTGATAAACTTCAATGGCTTCTATGGTAGAAGGCATATTGGAACCTTCAATGACAGCCAAACATCCGTTTTTAATCAATGTTTTTGCATCCGGACTGTGTATTTCGTTTTGTGTGGCGCAAGGTATCGCGACGTCGCATTTAACTTTCCACGGATTTTCATCTTTATGGAAAGTAGCTTTTGGATATTTTTTAACGTATTCGCTTATTCTTCCCCGTTTTACATTTTTAAGCTCCATCACAAAGGCCAATTTGTTGGCATCAATACCTTCGGGATCGTAAATATAACCCGAGGAATCAGACAAAGTTACTACGGTAGCGCCCAATTGCGTTGCCTTTTCGCAAGTGTATTGCGACACGTTTCCAGATCCTGAAATAGTCACTATTTTTCCTTTAATGGTATCTCCCTTAAATTCAAACATGTTTTGCGCAAAATATACGCAGCCATAACCCGTTGCTTCCGGTCGAACCAACGAGCCGCCATAAGACATCCCTTTTCCGGTTAAAACGCCTGTAAATTCATTTCTTAATTTTTTATACATACCAAATAAGAAGCCTATTTCTCTTTCGCCAACCCCAATATCACCAGCAGGAATATCGGTGTTTGGACCAATATGGCGAAATAATTCCCCCATAAAACTTTGGCAAAAACGCATAATTTCAATATCAGATTTCCCTTTTGGATCAAAATCGGAGCCGCCTTTTCCACCGCCCAATGGCAATGTGGTTAAGGAATTTTTAAAAACCTGTTCAAAGGCCAAGAATTTTAAAATACTTAAATTTACCGATGGATGAAATCGCAAACCGCCTTTATAGGGCCCGATGGCTGAATTCATTTCAATTCTGTACCCTCTATTCACCATTATTTCTCCTTCATCATTAATCCAGGGAACACGAAACATCAGCACTCTTTCTGGCTCAACCATTCTCAATAAAATATTTTTGCCGTAATACTTTTCATTGCTGGCGATAAAAGGAATAAGTGATTCCGCAACTTCTTGCACCGCTTGTAAATATTCCGGTTCATGTTGGTTTCGCTCATTTACCTCATCCATGAATTTTTTTATGATTGATTTCATCATCTTCGTTTCTGTTTTTTATTGATTAATTTTTTCCAAAGTACACTATTGCGCACCTATTTACATAAAATACAATAAAATATAACAAATAAGCTATTTTTGTTATATTATTTTT
>JAVVEF010000156.1:0-4919 GCA_032251275.1 Lutibacter sp. | reverse complement strand
AAAAAACTAAACAGCGTAATTTTTTAGAAATTCGTGAAACACCATAGGTTTTAATTTTCTGTCCTCGCAATGCGCTACATAGGTGTTATAATTCTTTCTGGCAAAGCTTTGGACGGCTTCGGGGGTAATTAATTCCATGAATGATTTTGATTTCATAATAAAAGAGTTTTTGGTTAGTGGTAGACTTTTACAAATTGAAAAATTGGTTATTTTATTTAAAAACGAAATAAAAGTATAAAACACATTTGAATAAACCAAAATAAAATACCATTTATTTAATAAAATTTACCATTTATACAATAAAACAAACCGTTTATTTATGTAATCGTGTGTTTTCAGTTTGATGTTTATTGTTAAAAAAAGCTATTTCACCTACTTTTTGAACATCAGTAAATGAGATTGTGGCCAGCGTCAACATCAAAATTTTGCAGCAATTAAATAAAATGAGGGTTTTATGCCGGGCAGAATCCATTCCGGTCTGAATGATTTGGCACAGACTGTTGAAATTTCACAATAAATGGTTAATTTCGCATATCGCATTAAATTTGGACGTAAAAGACAGGTGCGTAATATTAATTGCATTTAATGGCGATTAAATAAAACCGAAAACGATGAAGGGAATTATATTGGCTGGCGGCTCGGGGACAAGATTGTACCCCATTACAAAGGGAACTTCCAAACAATTGCTGGCCATTTACGACAAGCCAATGATTTACTATCCGCTTTCTATTCTGATGCTTGCGGGAATCACGGAAGTGCTCATAATATCTACACCACAGGATTTGCCGAACTTTAAAAAATTATTGGGCGACGGTTTGGCTATCGGTATGAAATTCTCATACAAGGAACAGCCATCACCGGAAGGTTTGGCCCAGGCTTTTATTTTAGGGGAAAAATTTATTGGAAACGATGACGTTTGTCTGATTTTAGGCGACAATATTTTTTACGGGGCAGGCATAGAAAAACTACTCAGTGATGCGGTAAAAACCGTTTCTGATGAAAATAAAGCCTCCATTTTCGGGTATTATGTGCTAGATCCGCAAAGATATGGCGTCGCAGAATTCGATGCGGAAGGAAATGTGCTCAGCATTGAGGAAAAACCGATAAATCCCAAAAGCAATTATGCTGTTGTGGGCTTGTATTTTTATCCGAACAGCGTGGTTGAAATTGCAAAAGGCATCAAACCAAGTGTCAGGGGCGAATTGGAAATCACCACCGTAAACCAGGAATATTTGCTGCAAAATAAGTTAAAAACGGAAATAATGGGACGCGGTTATGCCTGGCTTGATACCGGAACCGAAGATTCCCTGCTCGAAGCCTCCAATTTTATCCAGACCATCGAAAAACGTCAGGGCTTAAAAGTAGCCTGCATCGAAGAAATCGCCTACGAAAAAGGCTATATTTCTAAAGAACAATTGCTAAAAATTGCCGAAGAATATAAAAATAATGATTATGGATCGTACTTGCTTAAATTAGCGTCGCACGCCAAAAGGTAAAAGTTAAAAGCTTAAAGTTTAAAGCTTAAAGGCTAAAGGAAAAAGTTTAAAGGCTAAAGTATTAAAATAAGTTCAAAAACATAAATTTATAAACAAATCAAAGAAGAACCGTCCTATGATATTTTTCGTCGTAAAATATTGAAATTTTTAGCGTTGGCTGGTGGTGCAATCCAAAGAGCTTACGATAAACGCCCAACTGAGCTGAAAGCGAAGTATTCGAAACTTTCAAAGCGGTCTGGATGCTGGGGATAAAAAAATTCAATAATTTTACAGAAAAAGATCATCAGACTAGATTTTTTGTTTCTTTTTCATCAATGGAAAAAGAAAAGAAATAAAGAAAAGAAATATTAATAAATGGTTAAAAACATTATTTTAAAGTTAATAATAAACAACAATAATCCAATTCAAGTTTTTGACAAGCTTGCCTTTATACTTTCCTCTTTACACTTTACATTTTAAACTTTTTTAAATGAATTTCAGCAAAACAAAAATCCCCGATGTCATATTATGTGAACCGACCATCTTTAAAGATGAACGGGGTTACTTTTTTGAATCTTTCAACCAGAAAGTTTTCGAAAAACACCTGGGAAAAACCATTTATTTTTGTCAGGACAACGAGGCAAAATCCACCAAAGGCGTTTTAAGGGGATTGCATTATCAGCTCCCGCCTTATGCGCAATCCAAATTGGTGCGGGTCATTTCAGGGAAAGTGTTGGATATTGCCGTGGATATCAGAAGGAGTTCTGCCACTTTCGGAAAGTATGTGGCTATAGAGTTGAGCGGTGAAAACAAACACCAGCTTTTTGTACCGGCCGGATTTGCGCATGGCTATGTGGTGCTGAGCGATGAGGCTGTATTCAGTTATAAAGTGGACAAATATTATCATAAAGCATCAGAAAAGGGAATCATTTTTAACGATGCAGCACTGCAAATCGATTGGAAATTGCCTTTAAACGAATTGATTATTTCCGAAAAAGACAAGATACAGCCTGCTTTTAATAAGTCCGAACTTTTTGAAATTAATTTTTGAAAATGAATATATTAATCACAGGCTCAAAAGGGCAATTGGGATTGGAACTGGCAAATTTGGGACATCAATTCCCGAATCTTACCCTTTTTTGCACGGATAAATTCAGCCTGGATATTCTCAATTTTGAGGAAGCGGAACAATATGTGTTGAAAAATAACATTGATGCAATAGTGAATTGCGCCGCTTATACTGATGTAAATAAGGCAGAAGAAGAATTTGAAAAGGCCGATGAAGTGAATCATTTGGCCGTCAGAAATCTGGGATTGATCGCCAAAAAGCACCACCTGAAATTAATCCATATTTCTACGGATTATGTGTTCGACGGGAATTCAGAAATTCCCTATAAGGAAACTGATGCCACAAATCCGCAAAACGCTTATGGAATCAGTAAGTTAAACGGAGAAAAAGCCTTATTGGAGATCAATCCGAAGCATTCCATAATTATAAGAACCTCCTGGCTATACTCGGCATTTGGCAATAATTTCGTAAAATCAATGCTCAAATTAAGCAAAGAAAAGGAAAGCATCACCGTGGTTTCCGACCAGATTGGATCGCCCACCTACGCGAAGGATTTGGCGCTGGCCATTTTACAGATAATGCCGGAAATCAACAATAAAAATCTTGAAATTTATCATTATGCAAATAAAGGAAAATGCAGCTGGTACAATTTTGCGTCTGCAATTATGAAAATCGCGCAACGGAATTGCGAAGTTTTGCCCATACCATCATCAGCATATAAAACAAAAGCAAAAAGACCGAAATACAGTTTGTTGGATACCGATAAAATACGGCATACCTTTAACCTTGAAATTCCAAATTGGGAAAACGCGCTATGGGAATGTGTTTTAAAGTTAGAAGGGCCCCCTAACCCCCGAAGGGGGACAGAGCGTTAAAAAAATGTATGGGATACATTTTTAGCGATAGGGCCAGCCGGCGCGTTGGGCTTTAAAAGTTAAAAGTTAAAAGGTGAAACCTCAAATGTTAAATCGAAATCAAATTTCGTCATTGCGAGGAGGATTACTGAGGCATAGCCGAAGAAATCTGACGCGGCAACCTGTCCCGAACTACCGAAATGTAGTACAGCAAACTGTTAATACAGTAGCAGTGTTACCATAATATTATAAGTAAAATAAGTTCTGAAAATAATTTGAAAACAAAAAAAGTAAAAGAACATAGATGAATTAATATATGTTTATTAAGGTTAAAAATTTATAATTCAATATTCAACATTTCGTAAATCGTAAATCAAAAATCGTAAATCCAAAAATACCAAACAAATGAAATCACTATTAATAACAGGAGGAGCCGGATTTATAGGTTCAAATTTAGTGGAATATCTAATTGGTAAATATCCCGATTATCAAATTGTGGTGCTCGATTTGCTCACCTATGCAGGAGATGCCGAGCATTTAAAATCGGTGAAAAACGCCAAAAACTACACTTTTATAAAAGGGGATATTTGCGACAGGGCATTGGTGGAGCGTATTTTTCAGCACCATATCATTAAAGGCGTTTTCCATTTGGCGGCCGAATCTCACGTGGACAATTCAATCCTTCATCCGGATATTTTTATTGAAACCAACGTAAAAGGAACCTTTACGGTATTGGATGTGGCCTATAAATATTGGATGGAAAAACCATTTGTTTATAAAAGCGGCTTTGAAAACAGCCGGTTTTTGCACGTGTCAACCGATGAGGTGTACGGAAGTTTGGGTGAAACAGGTCTTTTTACGGAAGAAACGCCGTACGCCCCAAATTCGCCCTACAGCGCTTCAAAAGCCGCCAGCGATATGATTGTGAGAAGTTACCGTCACACTTACGGAATGAACACCATCATTACCAACTGTTCAAACAATTACGGACCCAAACAGCACGATGAAAAATTAATACCAACCGTCATCCGTAAAGCATTGGCAGGAGAACCGATACCCATTTATGGTGCGGGAAAAAACATCAGGGACTGGTTGTATGTGATGGATCATTGTAAAGGGCTGGACTTGGCCTTTCATAAGGGGAAATACGGAGAAGTGTATAATATCGGCGGAAAAAATGAGCGGAATAATAATGAGATTGCCGCAAAAATTTGCGAAATATTGGATACCTTGGCACCTTTAAAAAATAAGCATTATAAAAGTCTGATCACTTATGTGGAAGATCGCGCCGGACACGATTATAGGTATGCCATCGACGCCACCAAAATTGAAAATGAATTGGGTTGGAAAGCCGATGAAAATTTTGAAACCGGACTGCTTAAAACAGTAAAATGGTATTTGGAGAAGTATAAAAGTTGAAAGTTTAAAGGCTAAAGTTAAAAGGTGAAAGCTCAAAGTTTAAAGGCTAAAGTATTAAAATAAAAACATGAATTTACTTAAATCTCAAACTCTTTATCGTAA
>JAVVEF010000155.1:0-4952 GCA_032251275.1 Lutibacter sp. | reverse complement strand
AATAATAATAAAAATGAAAATCTCACTTAAAACAAAAATACTACTGGGTTACATCTTTAACTTTGTCGTTATATTGGCGCTTGGCTTAATTTATTGGAATCACATACTTCCAGATATGCCACTTTTATGGGATTGGATTTCCCTTGGTTTAATTGTACTTTCTTTGGGTCTTTTAACGGTTGTTTATTTTATCATTCAGGCACAGCTAAAAGCTAAAAATGAGGCCGAAATGGAATCTTTGGAAAATCGTAAATTGCTTCAGTCCATTATAGACAACACCACAAATCCCATTTCTGTAAAAAAAATCAATGGTGAATATTTGTTGATCAATAAGCAATATGAAAACCTTTACAATTTAAAGGAAGAAAATATAAAAGGCAAAACGGATCATGATTTTTTACCAAAAGAAACGGCGGACAAGTACCGAAGTACAGATTTGGAAGCGGTAAAATTAGGAAAGGAAATTCAGGTGGAGGAAGTGCTTGAGCAACCAGACGGATTGCATACCTATTTGGCTGTTAAATTTCCTTTGTTTGATGCCGCGAACAGGGTTTTTGCGGTGGGAACAATTGCAACTGACATTACCGAAAGAATTAAATCACAAGAACTGCTGGTGGCCGGCAATACTTTTTTTAATTTGTCAAGAGATCTATTGATTATCTCATCGAATGATACCTTTTTAAAGGTTAATCCGGCGACTACCAGAATATTGGGTTATACAGAGCAAGAACTTCTAGGGAAACCATTTATGTCATTTGTCTATGCTAAAGATATAGAATTGACGCTGCAAGAAGTTAATAATCTTAAATCCGGAGCCCTGACCGCAAATTTTGAGAACCGATTTGTTTGTAAGGACGGAACCATAAAATGGCTGAACTGGACAACCTACCCTGATGTTGAAACCGGACTTTTATATGCCGTTGCAAGAGATGTTACGTTTAAAAAAGAAGTGGAGGAATCATTAAAAGCAGCCGATACTTTTTTTGAGATGTCATTGGATATCTTGGTTGTAGCCTCAAAAAATATGTTTGTAAAAATAAATCCATCTTTAAGCAAAATACTGGGGTACAGCACGTTGGAACTTAAAAGTAAGCCTTTTACCTCGTTTGTTTTTTCGGAAGATATAGCAGAAACTGAAAAGGCCATTGAGGAACTTCAAAAAGGCACTCCGATGGTTAATTTTAAAAACCGATGGGTGTGTAAAGACGGTGACATTAAATGGTTATCGTGGACAGCAACAACCGACCCTGAAACAGAAGTTTTATATGCCATAGCGCGTGACATTACAGACCAGTTAAAATTGGAAGAAGAAGAGCAGGCCGCTTTAGAGGAATTGTATGAAAATCAACAAAGGTTAAATCTGATTCTGGAGAATATCAGTGATGGGGTGATTGTCGCAAATACCAATAAAAAGGTTGTTTTGGCAAATCATATTGCTAATGAACTTTTTGGAACGGAAGATGATACCAAAATTCCCCCCAATTTTTCTGAACATTTTGAATTGTATTTTCCTGATGAAAAAACAATATTCCCTATACAAAATCTTCCGTTGGAACGAGCCTTGGTAGGGGAAGCTACCGATGATGTGGATGTGGTGCTTTGGGATCCGAAATCAGAAAAAAAGAAAAGGGTTTTGCTCAGCGGAAGGCCAATAATAGATCAGGAAAAAGAAGTTGTTGCAGCAGTAATCACCATTAAGGATATAACCAGATACAAAAAGTTACAGGAGGAACTCAAAAAAACGGAACAAAAATATCGCAGCTTAATTGGTTTCAGAAAAAACGACAATAAGAAAGACAATAACAATAAAGAGGGCGGTGAAACACAAATAGAAAAAGGCAAGGAAACAAAAAAGAAAAAGGGCACGGAAATGGAAAACGAACCTGATAATATTCCAAAATAAAAGATGTTTATAAATGCACCTTTCGCATTGATGGTATTTAAATTTTTAGCTAACCGAAATATTCAATGGTTTTTTAATTTCAACGGTCAAGATTAATGTCGTAAATTTAGGCAATAAAAAACACCCAAATGATTCTGATTGACCAACCCTATATTTCGTCGTATTTGCTTAAAACCATTAAAGAAAACCATCTTGAAATTGTGTCTACAGAAGATTCAAAAGCTATGATATCTGACGATTCGTTAAATTGGATTTCAGAAAATGAAGCGGCGGAATTTATTAAAAATAATCCCAACTGTCCGCTTTATACAAATTCCGAAAACACCATCAGCTGGATTGAGAAAAACTTGGCTTTCTCAAAATTGCCCGGTCAAATTCAGGTTTTCAAAAATAAAATTAAGTTTCGGGAATTGTTGAGGCCTATTTTTCCAAATTACTTTTTCAAAGGACTCAAGTTTGAAGAATTGGCGCATTTATCTATGGAAAACATAAAATTTCCATTTATCATAAAACCGGCGGTTGGCTTTTTCAGTTTGGGCGTCCATAAAGTGGACAATCCCGAAGAATGGCCACAGGTTTTAACTAAAATTACCAATGATATCGCTGAAATCAAAAGTTTTTACCCAAATGAAGTGGTGGATACTTCCAATTTTATTGTTGAGGAATGTATAGAAGGTGAAGAATATGCAATGGACTGTTATTTCAACAAAGAAGGCGAACCGGTAATTCTCTCTATTCTGCACCACCGATTTTCGACGGGAAAAGATGTAAATGACAGGGTTTACAACACTTCCGAAGAAATTATTGAAACTTATTTGTCAACAATGCAAAAATTTCTGAACACGCTTGGCAAACTGGTTAATTTGAAAAATTTTCCTTTTCATGTGGAGGTTCGCATTGATAAATCCGGAATAATTATTCCCATTGAAGTCAACCCGATGCGATTTGGCGGCTGGTGCACCACGGCAGATTTGTCGTTCTTTGCATATGGATTTAATTCCTACCAATATTTTTTAAACGGCACAAAACCAAATTGGAAGGAACTTTTTGAAAAAGGAAAAAACAAAAAATACAGCCTTATTTTGCTGGACAACAATTCGGGAATTGCCGAAAGTAACATAGCGTCTTTCGATTATGAGTTGCTGCTTTCTGATTTTGAAAATCCGATAGAATTGAGAAAAGTGGATTTCAATGAGTATCCGTTTTTTGGAATGGTTTTCGTCGAAACAACCTTGGGTAACGAAAAAGAACTCGACCAAATTTTAACTTCCGATTTAAAGAAATACATAAAAGCGAAAAATGATTAAATTGTAACGCCATTAAATTGGGTAACCAGCCGATAAATTTTAAAAAAATATAAAATACAAATGGGAAAAAACGAATTTGACAAAGGGCTGAAATTCTCTTTCAATGAGAGCATTGGCTACGCGGAAAATGCCGTGGTGAGCAAACAGATACTTAAAAAGGAAACCGGCAACATTACGCTATTTGCTTTTGACAAAGGCGAAGGACTGAGCGAACACACCACGCCGTTTGATGCCGTTGTTTTTGTGGTCGACGGGAAAGCGGATATTATGATCGACGGAAAATCAAATATTCTTGAAGCAGGAGATACCATTATTATGCCGGCCAACGTTCGACACGCCTTACAGGCAGTGGAAAAATTTAAAATGGTGCTGACGATGATTCGCGGTAATTAAAACCGATTTCATATAAAAATAGTTGATTATTATAAACAAATTCCACCGACAATTATGGTAATAAAAAGGAATCCTGCATTACAGGAATATTCAAAAGACCACCATCAGGCATTGTTGCTCTGCTGGAAAATCCAGGTTGGTTTTTCAAAAGGAGTTGCTGAGGAAAGGATTAAGGCATATTCAGATTGGTTTTATGAAAATCATATTCTGGAACATTTTCAGCTGGAAGAAAAGTACATGTTTCCGGTGCTTGGGAGTGAAAACAAACTGGTCATTCAGGCATTGGAAGAGCACAAAATATTGTTGGCGCTTTTTACCGATACCACCCAAATTGAAACTTCTTTAAAGCAAATCCAAACGTTGTTGAAAAGCCACATTCGCTTTGAGGAACAAATTTTATTCAATGAAATTCAAAGCATGGCCACACCAGAGGAATTGGAAAAAATAGCGCAATTTCACAGCGATAAAAAATATACGGACAATTTAAATGACATTTTTTGGAGATAATTTTTGTGAAAAATGAACATCAACATTTATAAAGACGAAGATTTTAAAACCACCAAATGGTCCGGTGGAACCACCACCGAATTGTACATTCATCCTTCCGCCGCAACCTATACAGCGGGTAATTTTAATTTTAGGATCAGCTCCGCCACCGTGGAAATTGAGAACTCTGACTTCACCATACTTCCCGGCGTTTCCCGCCAATTGATGGTTTTGAAGGGAAGCATTAAATTGTCTCACAAAAATCACCACGAAATGCAATTGAATAAAAGAGAGATTGATTGTTTTGATGGCAGTTGGGAAACTTCCGCAGTCGGAACTTGTGTCGATTTTAACTTAATGACCAAAGGCAACACTGAAGGAAAAATTTCGTCGGTTTTTGTTTCTGCGGCTAAAAGTCTGAATTTTCAGCTGGATGAAACGTGTGAATTTATCATTTTTTATGCCTGTGAAGGAAATATGCAATGCCATTTTGGTTCAGAAAAGCGAAATTTGAATCAAGGAGAATTATTGGTTATTCATTATCCAAGAAATGAAGAAATTAAGCTGCAAAGTTCAGAAAATAGTGTGCTGACTGTGGTGCATATTTTTAGATAAAGACCCAAAATGTGATTAATTATAAAATGATTGTATTTATCACTTTTTAGTTTTAATATTTGCCCAAAACAAATATTCTCAAGTAAAGGACACTATTTATATATATTTTGAGAAAGCAAATGGCAGTTCTTATAGATATGTTAGCAGTAAGCTTTGCCTAAAATCCGTAAAAAGAATACAAACAACCCGAGTTTGTATTATCTGACACCTGACATAAAGCGACAACTTTGCACCATAATTTTAAATTA
>JAVVEF010000154.1:0-4998 GCA_032251275.1 Lutibacter sp. | reverse complement strand
TATTTAATTCTCTATTTATTTTTAAAAATATTTTATTGTAGTTCATGTTGTTATGTTGAATGTTGTTTTTTCAAAAACTGGAAGATACGAGCCGAGACTTCAGTCTTCCAGCTTTTAGATTCCCTTTGGAATGGCATCAATTAATTTTTGGGCGTAGGCTGTTTTTGGCGATTCATAAATGGCATCGGCATCGCCAATTTCTTCTATTTTACCTTTATTCATCACCACCAGCTGATCGGCCATATATTTTACAACCGCCAAATCGTGAGAAATAAAAATATAGGTGAAGCCAAAATCGGCCTTCAATTCATTCAGTAAATTTAACACCTGCGCCTGCACGGAAACATCGAGCGCCGAAACCGATTCGTCGCAAATAATCAATTTGGGTTTCAGGACAATCGTTCGCGCAATGCCAATTCGCTGCCGTTGTCCGCCCGAAAACTCATGTGGATACCTGTAAAAATGTTCTGCCAGCAAACCAACGCGTTCCAAGAGTTCAAAAACATATTTTTTTCGTTCTTCGGATGAATTTAATATTCCGAGCACTTTCATCGGTTCCATCAATGCTTCACCAACCGGAATTCTTGGATTAAGTGATGAAAATGGATCCTGAAAAATAATCTGGACTTCTTTTCTAAAATCCTTCAACGCTGATTTTGACAGATTGGTCACGTCCTTTTGTTTGTAAAAAATTTGGCCTTTGGTGGCTTTTTCCAAATGCAAAATGGTGCGACCCAAGGTTGTTTTGCCGCAACCAGATTCTCCAACCAACCCTAAAGTTTCCCCTTCAAAAAGTTGAAAAGACACTTCATCAACCGCTTTTACGGGATTTGCCTTTCCGAAGAAAAAAGGTTTTTCAACGTTGAAATAAGTCGCCACATTTTTTACTTCCAGCAAGGGTTTTGATGCATAAATTTTGTCGTGAAAATCGTTGCGTTGTGCTGTGGTGTACACTTCATTGTCAACCGTATTTTCTATAAAATCTGTAACGGTGGGCAGCTTTTTTAGACGTTCTTTTAAGTTGGGTTTCGAATTTATAAGCGCTTTGGTGTAATTGTGAACAGGATGTTTAAAAACCTGGGCCACATTTCCCTGCTCTACAATTTCTCCCCGATACATCACCAAAACGGTATCCGCAATTTCCGAAACCAAGGCCAAATCGTGCGTGATAAAAATAATGCTCATTTCAGTTTCCTGCTGAAGTGCTTTCAAAAGTTCAATAATTTCTTTTTGAATGGTCACATCAAGCGCCGTGGTGGGTTCGTCGGCAATTAAAATTTGTGGTTTGCATGCGATGGCCATCGCAATCATCACCCGTTGTTTTTGTCCGCCCGAAAGCTGGTGCGGATATTGGCTGTACATTGTTTCTGCCCTCGGCAATTTTACCTTGTGAAAAAGCGCAATCACCTGGTTTTTAGCTTCTTTTTTTGACAGCTTTTTGTGCTGCAATAAAATTTCCTGGACCTGATAACCACAAGTTAAACTCGGATTTAAGGAACTCATCGGTTCTTGAAAAATCATGGAAATTTTATTTCCCCTTATTTTTTGAAACTCCTTTTCTGAAGTCTTTTGTAAATTGGTGTCGTTGAATAAAATACCGCCGCTAATGGTCGCATTTTTTGGAAGCAATCCTAAAATTGCCAAAGAAGTGACTGATTTACCGCTGCCCGATTCTCCAACGATGCCCAATATTTGTTGTGGATTCAATTCAAATGAAACGGCATTCACCACCTTATTTTGCTCGTTTTCTGAACCAAATGAGATTGATAAATTTTGTACTTTTAATAGTGGATCCATAGGGTTAACATTGGTGTTGGTCTTGGTTACGAATATAGCCAAATTTGAACAAATTTAAAGAATCTTTTAACTAGTGAAGCTTGAACAAAATTTGATAAACTGTAGTTTTTTGAGTATTTCCTTTTTATTTCACAGAGTTGCACAAAGCTAACACTGAGATACACAAAGAACCGCTATGGCGTAAAGATTTTCGCGAAGTTAATTATTTTTGGTCGCTAATTTTACCAATCCGACTGCAGAAACCATTGCCCAGCAGCCTTCCAAAATCACAAACGGCATATAATTTAAAAGCACCGAAGCCAAACAGGCAATGCCTGCTCCCAAAAAATTTAACAGCAGATAAGCTAAACTGTCGGTTTTAATTTTGCCCATTAAATTCAGGAAAAAAGCTAGTAAAAGTACGGTTACGCCAATAAATCCGATCCAGTCGATGTAGTTCATGCTTGTATTATTAAAATATTTGCGATAGTAAAATTAGGCTATTTTTGTTGTTTTGATGCTAAAAAATAAATGGGGTTTGTTTGCGTATTCTATGCTAAAACAAACCGCAAAGAACCTAAATCAATTTTGAAGTATTAATTTTTATTCTTTTATTAAACTGCGTTAGGGATTGAAGCGGAAATACTTTTTAGCGATTTTTCTTCGCTAAAAAGATTGCAGCGAAAAGCCCGACCCAAAGGGGGAACGCCCAAAATTAAATCTCACTTTTATTGCGTACTTTTGCAAAAATTTGAAATATGAATTATTTATCCGTTGAAAATATATCGAAGTCGTTTGGTGAAGTGGCGCTTTTTAGCAATGTTTCATTCGGCATAAATAAGGACCAAAAAATTGCCTTTATCGCTAAAAACGGTACTGGGAAAACCACGATTTTGAACATTATCGCGGGATTGGAGAGTCCGGACAGCGGACAAGTGGTGTCGCGCAAGGGCATAAAAATTGAATATTTGTCGCAGGAAGACAATTTGGACGACAGTTTAACGGTTGAGGAAACCATTTTTAATTCGGATAACGAGACCTTAAAAGTGATTGAGGAATATGAAAAAGCGTTGAACAATCCCGATGATGAAAAGGCTTACCAAGTGGCTTTTGAAAAAATGGAAAGGCTCAATGCCTGGGATTTTGAAACACAATACAAGCAAATTTTATCGAAATTAAAATTAGACGATTTAACGCAAAAAGT
This sequence comes from Lutibacter sp., assembly GCA_032251275.1. Classification (GTDB taxonomy): domain Bacteria; phylum Bacteroidota; class Bacteroidia; order Flavobacteriales; family Flavobacteriaceae; genus Lutibacter. The sequence goes on along the minus strand of JAVVEF010000154.1, from coordinate 2,018 downwards.
AAGTTCACTTTCGGGGGGACAACGCAAAAGATTATCGTTGGCAGTGATTTTAATCCACAAATCGGATCTGTTGATTTTGGATGAGCCCACCAACCATTTGGATTTAGAGATGATTGAATGGCTTGAAAATTATTTTCAGAAAGAGAAAGTTACCCTTTTAATGGTGACGCACGACAGATACTTTTTAGAGCGTGTGTGCAACGAAATTATAGAATTGGATCAGGGAAATTTATATACCTACAAAGGAAATTACTCGTACTTTTTAGAGAAAAAAGAGGAGCGATTGGCGATGGAACAGGCAAGTGTGGACAAGGCCAAAAACTTATTTGTGAAAGAATTGGAGTGGATGCGCCGCCAGCCAAAAGCGCGTACCACAAAATCCAAATCGCGGATTGATGATTTTTTCATCATCAAAGAAGAAGCTCATAAACGAAGGGACAACCATAAAGTGCAGCTGGAAATTGATATGGAGCGTTTGGGATCTAAAATTGCAGAATTTCACCACGTTTCAAAATCTTTTGGAGATTTGAAAATATTGGATAAGTTCGATTATGTGTTCAAAAGAAACGAACGCATTGGAATTATCGGTAAAAATGGTACCGGAAAATCGAGTTTCATAAAAATGCTCACCGGACAAATTCCTGTTGATTCGGGCAAGGTTGTGATTGGCGAAACCATAAAATTCGGACATTACTCGCAAGACGGAATCGTGATAAAACCGGGCCAAAAAGTGATAGAAGTAATCAAGGAATTTGGGGAATATATTCCGTTGACCAAAGGCAGGAAAATTTCGGCTGCGCAGCTGCTGGAAAGGTTTATGTTCAGCAGATCGAGGCAATATGATTTTGTGGAAAAATTAAGCGGTGGCGAACGAAAACGCCTGTATTTGTGTACGGTTTTAATCCAGAATCCGAACTTTTTAATCTTGGATGAGCCCACAAACGATTTGGATATTGTGACCTTGAACGTGCTGGAAGAGTTTTTGCTCGATTTTCCAGGCTGCTTGATTGTGGTTTCTCACGACCGGTATTTTATGGACAAAATTGTGGACCATCTTTTTGTTTTTAAAGGCGATGGCGTTATTGAAGATTTTCCGGGAAATTATACCGATTACAAAGTGTATGAAGATTCAAAACCTACGGAAGAAAATACGGCAGTAAAAAATACGGATTCCAGAATAAAATCAGACAACAAATCGAAATTGTCGTTTAAAGAAAAAAAGGAATTTGACAATCTTGAAAGCGACATTGAAGCTTTGACCGCACAAAAAAGCACCATTGAAGCAAAGTTTCTGGATGCTACCCTTTCTGTGGAAGAAATCAATGAACTGTCTGCAAAACTTCAGGAAATTAATCAAAAAATCGATCAAAAAGAAGGTCGTTGGTTTGAACTTTCTTCGATGTTGGAATAGCCCCCTAACCCCCGAAAAGCCCCCTAACCCCCGAAGGGGGAATTGTTGATTGGTCACAGAAAGGGGATTTAAACCCTGCACTTTAAGTGCAGGACTTTAGTATTGCGAAAAAATTTATATTTTAGATGAATGAAATCAGAATATAGAAAAGGTTCGCATACCGTTACGCGATTGACCTGGCATATAGTTTTGGCTACAAAATATCGCTATCAAGTTTTAAGAGGAGATATTCAAGTACGTTGTAGAGAATTATTAATACAAATTTGTGAAGCGGAAGGTGTTGTGATATTAAAAGGGGTTATAAGTTCTGACCACGTCCATATGCATATTGAGTATGCTCCAAAAACCTGCCTAAGTATGTTACTGAAACAGATGAAGGGCGGAACCTCAAGGAAGTTATAACAGGAATTTCCAAAATTACAAGATAGATATTGGGGAAAACATTTTTGGTCAAATGGGTATGGCGCATGGAGTACAGGGAATATAACTGATAAAATGGTTAATGAATATTTAGAACATCATAGGAAAGATGAATCAGAAAATTCTAATTTTATATTAGAATAGGTAAGGGGGACTTTCAGTCCCCAGTAAAACAAACCTCTGCACT
>JAVVEF010000153.1:0-5003 GCA_032251275.1 Lutibacter sp. | reverse complement strand
AATTAAACACTCCGATACGGAAGTATCGGAAAAACTTCCCCTTTGGTAAAATTACTGCGATTATCCGGCAATTCCAAAAAAGCATCGGCTTCAGCTAAATTGGCCAAATCACCAGAACCTTTTCCTGAAATGGGCGTTGCCCATAATTTACCTTCAACCTGGCTCAATTTCACCTGCAAAAAATAAGTCATTTCAGGTTTAAAATAGAAATCTTCGCTAAGAATTGCCTGGTGTTGGTTTTCAAAATTCAATCCAACGGATTTATAATGCCACGGATAAAAATATTTTACGCAATTTACAAAAGTGGAAACTGGATTTCCAGGGAAAGCAAAAATCGTTTTCTCACCTTTTTTGCCAAACCAAAATGGTTTTCCCGGACGTTGTTTTACTTCGTGAAAAAGTTTTTTTACGCCCAATTCTTTTAAGACTTCGGGAATAAAATCGAATTTTCCTTTAGAAACCGCGCCGCTGAAAATCAGCACGTCATAATTATTTAATAATGATTCAATTTTGGTCAACAGCACTTGTTTATCGTCCAAAATGTGCAATGTTTCCGCTTTTATTTTCAGATTTTCCAAGAGGGAAACCAAGGTAAAAACATTGCTTCTTCTTATTTGATGTTCGGCCGGAAGTTCACCAACTTCGACCAATTCATTACCTGTAGAAACGACGATGACTTTTGGCTGTTTCGCGACTTTCACAGTCGTTTTTCCAACGGTGGCAAAAATTCCTATTTCAGCAGGAGAAATGAGCGTATTTTCACTTATCAGTAAGTCCCCTTGTTTTTTGTCGGTTCCTTTTAAATGAATATTTTGGAAGCTTTTTACGGCTTCTAAAAGTACTGTCGCAATTCCGTTTTCAATGGTCAACAATTCATATTGAATGACTGCATCGGTATTTTTTGGAAGTACCGCACCGGTCATCGTTTCCAGGCAATTTGACGGATTTTGAAGCGTTAACTGCGGACTTCCGGCCGCTTGAATTCCTTCAATTTTAAATGATCTTTGTCCGTTGTTAAAAGCTTCTGAAGAAATGGCGATTCCGTCCATACTTACCCGATCAAACGGAGGGAAATCGCGATCGGCAAAAATAGATTCCTTTAAAACGTGGCCGGACGAATTTAAAAAATCCACTTCTTCAATGCCAAAATTTTCAGAATTCTTTAATACGATTTCTAAAGCTTCCTTTACGTTTATTAAGTCCATTTGGTGTAAAATTATAAGCAACAAATATAGGCGTTTTATCGCAAAACACAGGTCATAAACATCACACTAAAAAAGAAGAAAGGTTAGTTTAAAGGGTTTTTATTCAGAAAAGTTGGGCAATTCATTTGGTCGCGCAAAAGGGAAATCGGTTATTTTTTCCAATTTATAGTAACTGTTGAGTCCGGAAATCCCAACATTGTCCAACAGTCCAAGGTCCATATAACCATTGGCATCGATAGTGGTGTCTGGAATAATTAAATGCACTATTTCCCCAATGATTAAAAGGGTTTTGTTCAATTTTATTGGAATGCTTTCTACAAACTTCATCCCCAATTTTATGGTGCTTTCTTTCACAAACGGCGCTTTAAAATCGGCAATATATTCTTCGGTCAACTGGCATTTTTCGAATTCAGAGTCTTCTTTTTTGAATTTTGTGGAAGTGTAATGCGCTTTTTCAATAAAAGAAGTTTGCACGTGGTTGATGGTGTAAAACCCATTTTCCATAATGTTTTCAAATGTATGTCTTGGAATGTCTTGGGCCGGACGTAAAATAAAACCCAAAAGCGCGGGGTCGCTTCCCAAATGCATCACCGAACTAAAAATGGCCAAATTTGTTTGTTGTTTTGATGAAATTGTGCCAATCAAATTCGCCGGTTTTATGCCGGTAATTGAGTTGATTAAATTGAGCCTATTAACGCGTTCCAGATTTTTGATATCGTTTTGTGTAAAGTGCATTTGTGTTAATTTATTGGGTTTCGCTAACGTTTTGAAATTTTGTTAAGGCTGATTGTCCGTTGTCTGGAACATTTAAAACGGGTAATTTCTTCGCTTCTTTTTTTTAGGTGTTTCTGGCTAATTTTACTGTTTACCCTTTTGCGCCATAAATTAAAACTGTTTAATTTTAATTGATTTCGCATCAGTTTAATCACTTCTTTTTCAGCCAGACCAAACTGAAATTGAATGGCCTCGAAAGGTGTTCTGTCTTCCCAGGCCATTTCAATAATTCGTTCAATTGCAATGCCATTTAACTCTTCGGCAGTAATGTAATCAGCGGCAGTCATTTCGCAATTTTAAAGCGTTTTATAGCTATTGATCATTACGTGCTGCGCTTTTAAATCGTACATTAAATTATACAGTCCGAAAAACGTTCTGTTGATGTAAATGAAATGCTTGGAACCCCGGTTTCCGTTCATATTCTTTAACTCGGTGCTTTTTGCATAACTTTCGGCCAGTGCGGCAATTTTTTGAAAGAAAACTGCATCAGAAAAATCAAATTCTTCCTGCTGAAAAGGTTGCGTAAACAAGGTCAGCATTTCGTGAAACATTCCTGTAAAAAACACGATTTCTTCTTTTGAATCATCTTCCCGTAAAATTTCCAATTCGAAGAGTTTTTCTCTGAAAATAGTCGGATTGTTAATCATTTCAGGATTCACTAATTCAAAATAAGGCACATAAAAATCGTTTGGTATTTCTTTGATACAGCCAAAATCGAGCGCAATCAATTCCGTATTTTTTGTGATCAGAAAATTTCCCGGATGCGGATCTGCGTGCACTTTTTTAAGGACGTGAATTTGATACATGAAAAAATCCCATAACGCCTGGCCCAATTTATCCGACTTTTCCTGATCGGTATTTTCTTTCGTAAACTCAGAAAGATGCAATCCGGTCATCCAATCCATTGTGATGATTTGCTCTGTTGAAAGCGCTTCATAATAAGTTGGGAAAAGTAAATTTGGAATATGCGCGCAAGCTTTTGAAATTTCTTTGCTTTGCTTAATTTCCAATAAATAATTCGTTTCTTCAATCAATTTGTCTTCAACTTCCTTAAAATAGCGGTCAGATCCTTTTCCTTTGATGTTAAACATACTCATCGCAATAGGTTTCACCATCGCCAAATCTGAAGAAATACTGCCTGCAATTCCGGGATATTGAATTTTTACCGCCAGTTTTTTGCCGTCTTTTTCGGCCCAGTGAACCTGTCCGATACTTGCGGCATTTACTGATGATGCATTAAAAGTATCGTAAATTTCGTTGGGTGATTTTCCAAAATACCGTTTAAAAGTTTTTAGCACCAAAGCCGGAGACAATGGCGGAACAGAAAACTGCGCCAGGGAAAACTTTTCAACATAAGCGCTTGGCAATATGTTTTTTTCCATGCTCAGCATTTGCGCAACTTTTAAGGCGCTTCCCTTCAAATTTTTAAGTCCGTCATAAATATCGGCCGCATTCGATTGGTTTAATCTTTCTTTGGCGTCAACTTCAGAATTGATCATTTTATCACCATAAAATTTTAGGTAATTAACGCCCACTTTAGCGCCAGTTTGAACCAATTTCGAGGCTCTTGAAATTTTTGAGGTTGGAATATAATCTATGGTCTTCATAAGCTTAAAGTTTGGGATTCATTTTTTCTTTGAATAAAAATTTACCCAAATCGATGATGCTTTTTAGCGGTTGAACATTTAACAAATCGAAACTTGCGTTTAAGGATTTTTCAATAAAAATATCTGTTTTTTCGAAGGAAGCAGAAGTGTCGTCCAGCCAAAACTTTATGGTGACCAATAATTGGATCCAAGCGCTTTCTTCAAGCGTTTTATCTTGAAATTTCTTTAATTTATCTTGTTTAACATCAATCATTTCAATTTCCAGCTCGCTGATAAATTGGGTAAATCGGTGTTTTAATTCCGACAATTTTGCCAAAGCCTTCATATTATTTTTATGCATTTTTAGTGCATAAACCACGTAACTTCTGTTGGCCGTGAGGTTTTCAAAAAAAGTAAAATAAAAACTCAGCAATTTGTTGCGGGCATCAAATGACTGAAACTCTTCGCTTTTGACCAACATTTCTATAGTATTGTCGAAAAATGTGGCAAAAACGGCCTTTTCTAGAGCATCAAAAGAACCATAAAATTTATAAAAATCGGCTTCTTCAAAATCATTTGCCTTCGCAAAAGCATAGACTGATGGCGGATTGGAATTATTTTCCAAAACATAATTCATGTAATTCGAAAATAACATATTGGCAGTGAGCTTCTTTTTTGCTTTCATCATATAAATATTTGAGCACAAAGATACAAATTGTTTAATATAAAACAAAGTATATTAAACAAAATATATTAATCAATTTTAGAGATCCCTAAATAATAGGGAATAAAAAGTAGCTACCAATACTTTATGATTAATAATTTAAAAAATTAATTAAACACATGTTTGAATATCCTGAACCAAAAGTTGATTTGATAAAGAGAAGAAATGCTAAAATCAATAAGATTATTTTTGATTGATGGCGCTGAAAAAAGCGGCCAATTTATCAACATCCAAAAGTCTGTCTGTTCTCACGCCACTGCACAAATCCAATCCGTATGGATTCACTTGTTTAATTGCCTGCAACGCATTTTTAGGTGTTAATCCGCCAGCCAAAAAAACTGGAATCGTAACTTTTTTCACAATTTCTTTGCTTATTTCCCAATTGTGGATTCTGCCAGTGCCACCCAATTCTTTTGTGGCTAAGTTTGGATTTCCGCTATCCAAAAGAATCAGATCTACAAAATTTGAAATTTTAATCGCTTCGTCAATGGAGCTTTCATCTAAAACGTGTAAAACCTGGACAATTTTAACTTGGGGTAATGCCTCTTTAATTTGCGCGTAGGAACCTTGCATTAGTGCATCAACCAATTGAATGGTTGTCGTATTTACTTTTAAATAATGCTCAATTATTTTTGCGGCACTTGTTTCGCTTGTCAGCAAAAAAGTATCAATATGTTTTGGTACGGAAGCCGCAATTTCAGCAATTAATTCATC
>JAVVEF010000152.1:0-5363 GCA_032251275.1 Lutibacter sp. | reverse complement strand
TGTTGCTTATTTTGTTGATTTTCAATGAAATGTATTTTTTGTCATGTACTAAAAATTCCAAATCGAGCTCCCTTTCCTCAGGAAAGGGTCGGGGATAGGATAAACACTTAAACGCTTAAACAATTAAAAACAAAAAGGCGAGCATTTGCTCGCCTTTTTGTTTTTAATTAAGGAACACCGCATTGGCAAAAAACAGCTTTCCGTTTTGCCAAAAGGCGCGGAATAAAGGATTGTCCACCATATAAATAATCTTTCCTTTTCCTTTGTGCTCGATGCCGAACAATAAAGAATTCGGCACGTTTTTTAACGCATCCGAGCCTGCAAATCCGGCATAATTTTTTGTGTTTTCGGGAAAATAAGCCACATTCACGCCTTTTTCCAATAATTTGTACGAAGTGCCGCCCAATTTCAAGCTGTAATAATTGTTGGAATAGCCAAAAGCAAGTGGGTGCGTTTGATCAATTTTACTTTTAAAAATACTGCCGCTTATGGTTTTTTTCAAATCTTCCCGTTCCCATTGGCTGTATGGAATGGTATTCATTTTAGTGGCTAAACTGTCTTTTTTTTCTTTATTTTTTATAGAAAACCCTTCTTTGTCGGCAAAATTGGAAATCGAACTACCAATAGCAATTACAGTTCCCTTATTGGAAACGTAGGTTGAAAAGAGGGATAAGGTTTCTTTATCCGCCATATAATATTCAGGTAAAATTAAAACGTCATATTGCGACAAATTTAATCGGTTAAGGTTTTTTGTTTGAAGCACATGAAGCGGATATTTTAATTCCGTTTCGAAAAAATGCCAAATCTCACCAAAATTTAAAGAAGAAGTTCCTTCCCCAGATAAAACGGCAACTTTCTTATTGCGGATAATGGCAACATTGCTTGATCCAAAATCAAATCCGGTAGTTACCATACCCGAATTTACGGATGTCACTTTTTTATGCAATTTGTTTGCGATTTCAAGGAGGGTTTCATCAAAATTTTGAATCTTTTTATTTTCGCCCCGCATCACAATCAACGTGCCTTTGGCATATTTGTTTGCTTCAATGGAAAAATCCGCATTGCTGTAACGAACTATAAATCCTGCTTCCAATAAATCACCCAAAAACTCCGCATCAGAAACTTCATTGTATTTTAACAAGTAAGCATAAGCATCTTTGTTAACAAGATTGCTGAATTCAGCTTTTTGAAATTGGCTGTTTTCCTTTAAAGGAATTGCTGTTTCAGAAGCAAAACCTTTCAGCCCATAAGCAAATGGCAAGCTCCAGGCAGTAATGTCGTAAGTTACGGAATCCGTCAATTTTGCTTCTGGTTCAAGCAGCGCAGTAATCATTTTTCCTTTTGGCTGAAGGGCTGAAACAATTAAGTCGGTTTTTAATGTCTGAACGGATTTTTTGGTTTTGGTGTCATAGTCATAGGCGGTCACTTTTTTTCCTTCTGAAACAAAACTCTGAATCTCATGTTTGTCCAATAGCGCTTTCAGGTTCATTAACTTCTCAGAATCGCCCCTTAAAATGTAGCTTTTATATTTTATATCCGAATTTTTATAAAATTTTTCAAATTCAGCAATTAGTTTTTGGGCGTTAAGGGAAGTCATTTCCACCGTTGAAATTCCACTGGCAACATGATGCGCGACCCTGTCTGTCAACGCAAGAATGCTTCCGTTTTCAATATTTACGCCCAAACCGCCACGTGTGTTTCCGGCCTGTTCATAGGTCATTCCAATAGCGCCCATATAAGTGGGGTAGGTGTCGCCATAACTCGGATAAAGCAAATCAAATTGTTCTTTGGTGAAATAAGCCCATCCGTTTTTATCGAAGTATTTGGCATTGTTTTTCCCGATTTGTGTTTGGAAATCTCGTTGCCAGGCGGTGATAATTTCATGAAACGGTTCTGCGGCTGGCGCAAAATAATACGGATTGTTAATGCCTTGTTCGTGAAAATCGATATGTACGTGCGGCATCCATTTATTGTATATTTTTAAACGCTGTTGCGTTTCGGTTTGTGTTGCCCAGGCCCAATCCCTGTTTAAATCGAACAAATAATGATTGACCCTGCCGCCCGGCCAAGGCTCATTGTGTTCTGAAGTTTCCGGATTGGTATTGTAAGGCGTGCTTTTTGTTTGGTTGTACCAGTTTACATAGCGGTCGCGACCGTCGGGATTTAAGCATGGATCAATGATAACCACCGTATTTTTAAGCCATTCTTGTTTTGAAATCACCAAATCATACAGGGTTTCCATTGCTGCTTCAGTGCTTGAAGCTTCGTTGCCATGAACATTGTAACTTAGCCAGATGGTGGCGATTTCTGTGGTCGGATTTCCCCTTAAAATCCCAATTCTTTTTAAATTGTCTTCCCTGATTTTTTCCAGATTTTTGATGTTTTCTTCTGAAGAAATATAAGAGACATACAAAGGTCTTAATTCATTCGTTTCCCCATATTTTTCCAGTTGTACACTTTTGGAATTCTGGCTTATATAAGTAAAATAGTCCACCAATTTATGATGTCGGGTATATTGTGACCCCAATTCATAGCCCAAAAATTCGGCTGGCGATTTGAGATTTTGTGCATTTGTTGAAATAGAAATCGCTGAAACAGCAAAAATTATAAAAAGGAGGCTTTTCATTTGTTTAAAAATTTAAAGGCTAAAAGTAATTAAATAATTGTAATCTGTAAGGCAGATTATTCATCATCTTGGATTTATAAGAGGAATCTTCAAAATTTTCTTTTAGACAATTCCTTTGTTGACGTTGACTTCTTTTAAACTTTAAATTTTATTCGTTAAAATAATGTCGGATTTTATTTGATATTTCGATAAACAACCTAAATTCATTACTTTTATAAAAAATTAAATTGTGTTAAAATGAACGAAAATCCAGATGAAATTCAAAAAGTCGATTTCAAAAATCATTGGAATGCGGCTTACCAGAAATCGCCCATCACCAATTTAGGCTGGTATGAAGAAAATCCGACGCCATCCATCGAATTGATAGAATCATGCAACTTGCCAAAAGAGGCGCTCATTTTTAACGCGGGAGCCGGCGCCACCACGTTAATTTCGGAATTACTGGCGAAAGGCTATGAAAATATTATAGTGAATGATATTTCATCAGTGGCCTTGGCTGAATTGAAAGGCCAATTGCCCGCTCCAATGAATGCAACTGTGCAATTTGTGGTGGATGATTTAACAAATCCTTCCGAATTATTAAAAATAAAAAATGTCGATTTGTGGCACGACAGGGCGGTGTTGCATTTTTTTACAGAAGAAAAGCAACAAAAGGCATATTTTGATTTGCTGAAAGGTGCTTTAAAACCAAAAGGATTTGTAATTTTGGCAGAGTTTAATTTAGAGGGCGCCAAAAAATGCAGCGGACTGGACGTTTTTAATTATAATGAAGAAATGCTGCAGGAACACTTGGGAACCGATTTTGTATTGTTGAAATCATATAATTATACGTACACCCAGCCTTCAGGAAATACCAGAGAATATGTATATACGTTGTTTCAAAAAAAATTGTAAAGGTTCATGAGTTTAACCCAAATCCCTTTTGCAACCACCGGTTATTTTTCAAAATTGATTTGTGATTATCTGGACAAAAAGCCTGAATTGTTCCAGTTTTATGGAAATTTTCCTGATCTTGAAGGTTTTAAAAATCAGATTGAAGCTAAAAAAACTTCATTTTCTGCGCAGTCAAGGAATCTTTTGGTTGATGCGCTTAAAAATCAGTTTAAAAATACAGCGGTTTCGGAAACAACCAGTCAAAATATTGCGTTGTTGTCAGACGAAAATACGTTTACGGTGACTACTGGACATCAATTGAATATTTTTACCGGACCCTTATATTTTTTGTATAAAATTGTGACCGCCATTAATTTGGCCGACAGGTTGAAAAAGGAGTTTCCCCGGCAAAATTTTGTGCCGGTGTACTGGATGGCCACGGAAGACCACGATTTTGAGGAAATTCAGTATTTTAACGTCAACAGCACCAAAATTAGCTGGAACAGGGAAAGCAGCGGGGCAGTGGGCCGATTGAAAACAGACGGATTTGAGACTGTCTATGAAGAATTTTCAGCGATTTTGGGCACTTCCAAAAATGCTGATGCATTGCGTGAACTGTTCAAAAACGCCTATTTAAATACCGAAAATATGGCGGAAGCCACCCGGTATCTGGTCAATGAACTTTTTGGCGCCTACGGATTGGTCATTGTTGATGGGGATGATGCCAAACTGAAAAAGTCTTTTGCGCCATTTGTAAAAGAAGAGTTGCTTCAAAACACTTCTTATAAACTCGTTTCCGAAACGGATAAAAGGCTGGAATCCTTTGGCAAAATTCAGGTGAATCCAAGGGAAATTAACTTGTTTTACCTGAAGGATGCCATACGGGAACGCATCATTTTTGAGAACAAGCTGTTTAAAGTCAACAACACCAGCCTTGTTTTTTCTGAAAGCGAAATCTTGCAGGAAGTTGAGTCGCATCCCGAAAGGTTCAGCCCTAACGTGATTTTACGACCGCTTTATCAGGAAATCATCTTGCCAAACCTGGCCTATATCGGCGGAGGCGGGGAGCTGGCCTACTGGTTTCAGCTAAAAGACTTTTTCAATGCCGTAACTGTTCCTTTTCCGATCTTGGTATTGCGAAACTCGGTATTGCTGGCCACTAAAAAACAATTGCACAAACTCGATAAATTGGGTGTTTCGATTCCTGAAATTTTCAGCAAACAGGAAAATCTAATTGCAAATGCTGTTACGAAACTTTCTGAAATCAACATCGATTTCTCTGAACAGAGAAAGTACCTGCAACAGCAATTTTCCGATTTAAAAGTGCTTGCCAAAAAAACTGACCCTACGTTTTTGGGTGCGGTGAATGCCCAGGAGAAAAAGCAGCTGAACGGGTTGGATAATTTGGAGAAACGCCTGCTGAAAGCACAAAAACGGAAACTTTCTGAAGTGGTTGACCGAATTGTTGAATTGCTAAATGCGTTATTTCCAAACCAAAGTCTGCAGGAACGCAACCAGAATTTTTCGGCATTTTATGAAAAAATGGGCGCAAATCTTATCCCAACATTAATCAAAAATACCGATCCGCTGAGGTTTGAGTTTGCTGTTATTGAATTTGAGTAGTGATTGGCGTAAAAGCCAGCAGCTTGTCCTTAAACATATACTGAATTTCCAGAACTTGTTCATTCTTTATTTTTACGGCTTCTTCTTCCGTTAATTCAAAATCTATTTCCGTATAATAGGCAATGGTATTTTTGATTTGATTGGATTCTACATCGGTATTGTCCGAACTCAATACCAAGGATTCATTGTCAAAAACGAAGGTCAGCGTGCAGCCTGTCCGTTTTATTTTGGTCGAGAAATC
>JAVVEF010000151.1:0-5566 GCA_032251275.1 Lutibacter sp. | reverse complement strand
TGTATTATCTGACACCTGACATAAAGCGACAACTTTGCACCATAATTTTAAATTAAAAAAAATGAATAAGACAATTTTAATTACAGGTGCGAGTAGTGGAATAGGAAAAGAAACTGCAAAACTATTTCAATCTAAAGGTTGGAATGTAATCGCTACAATGAGAAATCCAGAAAATGAAACGGAATTAAAGCAATTAGAAAATGTTTTAGTTGCCAAACTTGATGTTTTAGATTTGGATTCCATTCAAAAAGCGTTTAGAGAAGGCTTTCAAAAATTTGGCAGTGTTGACGTATTGCTTAACAACGCTGGTTATGGTGCATACGGACCATTGGAAGCATTTAGCAGAGATAAAATTTTACGACAGTTCAACACCAATGTTATCGGCCTTTTAGATGTTACTAAAGCTATTTTGCCACATTTTAGACAAAATAAAAAGGGTATTATTATTAATATTTCGTCTATTGGAGGCAAAATGACTTTCCCTTTGGGCTCATTGTATCACGGAACAAAATTTGCCGTTGAGGGTATTTCTGAATCTCTAAACTATGAAGTAGAACAATTTGGCGGACAAGTAAAAATTGTTGAGCCAGGTATGATCGCAACAGATTTTGGTGGCAGGTCTTTTGATTTCAGTAATGATGAAAATATGGCTGAATATCAAAATATTGTTAGTGCTTTGATGACTGCATTACCGACCATGGCACAAAATGCTTCCCCTGCAACTGTGGTGGCAGAAGTAATATTTGAAGCCGCAACAGATGGGAAAAATCAATTGAGATATACAGCGGGAGAAGATGCTAAAATGCTTATATCGAGTCGTAAGCAATATGATGATGCCACTTTTATTGGTGGTATTAAATCACAATTTGGACTTTAAAGTATAAGTAGTATGAATCCAATTGTAAAATATTTCAATGGCGAAAAAGCCGAAAGCTATATATTTATTATAATGGGAGTCATTGCTTTGACAATGGCTCTCTATTTCTTTTTCGCTTTTAAGACTTCTTTTTGGAAAGGGGTTGCAATACCTTTTGTAATGGTTGCTTTACTGGAGTTTGTCGTAGGTTATACCATTGTTACCAGAAGCCCAAAAGACCTGGTTCGGGTTGAAACATTCATAACTAAAGAACCACTAAAAATTCAAACAGAAGAAATTCCAAGAATGGAAAAAGTATTGAATAATTTTGTTATTTTTAGATACGTAGAAATTGCGTTAATAATAGTGGGAATTGTGTTGATGTATAGTTCAATGAATGATACATTTTGGCGAGGTATCGGATTGGGTTTATTTGTCCAAGCCAGTGTTGTTTTGAGCTTAGATTTTTTTGCTGAAAGACGGGGACATATATATGTTGCATATTTAAAAGATTTAATTGAGAAAATATGAATGAGATTATAAATCTTCAAAGCATTGCTGACTTACATAAATTATTCAATTTAGGAAATAGTCAACATCCATTAGTTGCTGTTTTGGATTTTAGCAAGGTTAGTGAACAAGTCGAACAAAATTCTAAAATCATTACTGACTTTTATTCCATAATGTTTAAAAACTATTGCAAAAACAATATCAAATACGGTAGAAAAACAATAGATTTTCAGGACGGAAATTTAATATGTATTGCACCCAATCAAGTCATTGAAATTGATAATGAGGTTGAACACAATGAAAATATGATGGGTTGGGGTTTGTTTTTTCATCCTGATTTGATAAGAGCTACCACTTTGAATGATAAAATAAAAGACTATAGTTTCTTTAATTATGAAGTATCTGAAGCACTTCATCTTTCGGAAAAAGAAAAAACCATTTTATATGAATGTGTCCAAAAAATTCAAACAGAACTTCAGGAAAACATTGATGTGCATAGTCAATATATCATTGTTTCTACCATAGAATTATTGTTGAATTATTGCTCAAGGTTTTATGGCAGACAAATGATTACAAGAAGCCAAACCAACAAAACAATAATTGCTCAAATAGAAACTATTTTAACAAAATACTTTGCCGAAACTAAAATAAAAGAAAAAGGATTGCCAACGGTTAAATATTTGGCTGACAATGTTCATTTATCGCCAAGTTATTTGAGCGACCTATTAAAAAAAGAAACAGGTAAAAACGCTCAAGAACACATTCATTTTTACCTTATAAAAGAAGCAAAGAACTATCTTATAAATACAGACAAAAACATCAATGAAATAGCCTATAATTTAGGGTTTGAATATCCTCAATATTTCAACAAACTTTTCAAACAAAAAACTGGTAAAACACCAATGGAATACAGAAATCTAAATTGAAAAAAGTCCTCTGCTTTCATCCGTTTTGCGCTATTTTGGTTCAGAAAAGCGAAATTTAAATCAAGGAGAATTAATGGTAATCCGGCATCCGATTAATGAAGTTGTTGCACTGCAAAGTCCAGAAGATTGCGCAATGGCAGTTGTGCATATTTATAAAGAAAAGACTGGCTAAAAAGCATTTATTTTTAACCGCAATAGACCTAAGTTTTAGCAATTTCACTATTTTTCTTTGTGTAAATAGTGGCTCTTTTAGAAACTCCGTGTGATTAAAAGCTGTTGGTTTTAATTTAAAAAGCAGCTATTTATAAATAAAGAATATTTATATGTATTCTTTTTTTTTGTTTTTTTATACATATTTGTATACTTTTGAACTAATATTCATACTTATATGTATAAAATAAACCGCAAATGAGAACCCAAAAAAAACTACTTATAGAACAACTGGACCGAAAATTGGCTAAATTTAAAGGTGCCGGAATGGTTTTGGTCCCGCAAAAAGGGTGGATCAATACAATCCGAACTGCGCTAAATATGACTAGGGACCAATTAGGCGCTAAACTTAAATTAACGAAAGGAGCTATTCAAAAAATTGAAGAAAGAGAAGCTGCGGGTCAAATTACCATTAATAAATTAAGGGATATTGGTCAGGCATTGGATATGCAATTTGTATATGGTTTTGTTCCTAAAGACGGAACCATCGACAACTTAATCAACGCCAAGGCTGAAAAATTAGCCCAAGAAATTGTATTAAGAACAAATCAAAATATGAAATTAGAGGACCAAGGAATTGGGAATGATAAAATTAATGCATCTATTAAAGATTTGGCCAATGAAATAAAAAGAGAAATGAGAAAATCATTATGGGATTAGAATTACAATATGCAGATGGTCAAACTCCTTTAGATGAAGGAGAAAAAGAAGGTCTAAAGATAAAGTCAATAACAACACAGGAAGAGTTGGATGAATTTGAGCAGTTAAATATTGAAAAGGCAGTTGAATGGACCATGCCTTCCAATTTAAAACCGGAAAAAATATTGACTGAAAAGTTTATTAAAGATTTACATAGAAAAATGTATGGAGATGTTTGGAGATGGGCTGGAGAATTCAGAAAGTCAGATAAAAACATAGGAGTCAAGTGGACGCAGATTGGTTTAGAGCTAAAGAATCTTTTGGAAGACACGAAATTTTGGATTGACAACAAAACATTTTCACCAGAAGAGATTTCAATCAGATTCAAACATAGAATTGTTGTAATTCATTGTTTCCCCAATGGGAATGGTAGACATTCTAGAATGATGGCCGACATTATTATAGCATCTATTTTTGGAAAGGAAATATTTTCTTGGCATAAATCAAATATGGTAAAAGCAGACGAAATAAGAAAAGAATATATTGCAGCTTTAATAAAAGCCGACAATGGAGATATAAACCCTTTAATAGAATTTGCTAAAAACTAAGGTCAATATTGCGCCTAAAAAATTGCTAAATCGAGAAAGAAAGCATGTCTCTTACTGTTAAAATAACTAAATTTAACAAGCCGAAAAATTGAAGTTTATAAAATGCTGTTTTTTCATCCTCTAAGCTGTTGCACAAAAATTCACAAAGGAAAACACAGAGGCTCACAAAGTGTAATAGTAAAGAAATTATTGGCCATTGGCTTATAATTTTAACCGCAAGGAGCGCCAGGTTTTGTACAAGGAACACAAATGTTTATTTTAGACTTAACACTTTGCGATCATTGCGCCTTCTTTGCGAAGATTGCGGTTAAACTGATTTTTATAAATTCAATCTATTTTTACAAGCCAAAAGCTGCTTTAACCTGAGGTACAAAATCTAATTTTTCCCAGGTAAAAAGTTCTACGTCAAGGGTAATTTCAGTGCCGTCAACATTCACATAAGTTTTTTTGACAACCTCGTTTTTTCGTCCCATATGTCCATAAGCCGCAGTTTCCAAATAAATAGGTTCACGCAATTTTAAACGTTCTTCAATAAAGGCCGGGCGCATATCAAAAAGCTGGTCAACAACAACAGCAATTTCGCCATCCGATTTTTTTACTTTAGAAGTTCCGTAAGTATTTACATAAATTGCCATAGGTTTTGCAACGCCAATGGCATAAGAAACCTGTACCAAAACTTCATCGGCAACGCCTGCAGCAACCAAATTTTTGGCAATATGACGTGTGGCATAAGCACCGCTTCTGTCCACTTTACTTGGATCTTTTCCTGAAAATGCCCCGCCGCCGTGCGCGCCTTTTCCGCCGTAAGTGTCCACAATAATTTTTCTGCCCGTCAATCCGGTATCGCCATGAGGTCCGCCAATCACAAACTTCCCGGTTGGATTTACGTGGTAAATAATGTCATCATTAAACAACGCTTGTAAGCCGGCTGGTAATTTTGCAACCATTCTCGGAATTAAAATAGCGATCACGTCGCTTTTAATTTTAGCCAGCATCGTTTCATCCGTCGGTCCAAAGTCGTCGTGTTGCGTGGAAACCACAATGGTGTTAATTCTTACAGGAACATTGTCGTCAGAGTATTCAATGGTCACCTGACTTTTTGAATCTGGACGCAAATACGTGATTTCTTTATTTTCCCTGCGCAATTCGGCCAATTCAAACAAAATTTTATGGCTTAAATCCAAGGCCAAAGGCATATAATTTTCGGTTTCATTGGTAGCGTAACCAAACATCATTCCCTGGTCACCGGCGCCTTGTTCTTCTTTTATCGCCCGGTCAACACCCTGATTGATGTCCGGAGATTGTTCGTGAATGGAAGAAAATATGCCGCACGAATTTCCGTCGAACATATAGTCGCTTTTGGTGTACCCAATTTTATTGATGACATCTCTGGCTATTTTTTGAACATCCAAATACGTTTTCGATTTCACCTCTCCCGCCAAAACCACTTGTCCGGTCGTCACCAAAGTTTCACAGGCAACTTTCGAATTGCGGTCAAAAGCCAAAAAATTATCGACCAAAGCGTCTGAAATTTGATCAGCAACTTTATCCGGATGTCCTTCCGAAACAGATTCGGACGTAAATAAATATGACATATTTTTTTAGTTATTTTAGGTTTAATGCTACTTAAAACAGCAATTTATAGCCCGTTGTTTTGGGCGTTACCCTGCGGGTCGGGCTTTTCGTTACAATCTTTTTTACTTCGCCGAAAAGGCGAATCAAAAAAGGATTTTCACTGCAATCCCTAACGCAAATACTGTTGTAAATAGAACTTAGCCTTGTATTATTAATTAAAATTGAGGAAGCTGACTTGGTTG
>JAVVEF010000150.1:0-5751 GCA_032251275.1 Lutibacter sp. | reverse complement strand
CCTCACTCAAGAAGAGTGAGGAAAATTGCTATGAAAAAGATGGTAAGCTATGAAAGCTTACCGAAACAAAGATACAAAATAAATCTATCTGCCAAAAATAAATATGTTAAAGTTTTGTAAATTTTTAAAATTATTTTTTTTGAAGCAAGTCAACGCCAATTCCTTTTATGTTTGAAAATAGAATATTTCCGTTTTCTATTTTAACTCCTGAGGCCATATCATTTTTTAATAACAATGCGCCATCCATATCAATAAAATCGACCATTGGTGCTAAATGGGCAATGGCTGAAATTCCTACTGAAGATTCTGTCATGCAGCCAACCATAGTTTTTAATCCCAAAGATTTCGCTTTCGAAATCATTCTTTTGGCCGGTGTTAATCCGCCGCATTTCATCAATTTTATGTTGATGCCATGAAAGTGATTGTAACATTTTGCAACATCACTTTCCACGAGGCAGCTTTCATCGGCAATTATGGGCAAATAGGAATTGTCGAACACAATTTTGGCGCCTTTCCAGTTGGTGGGTGCCAGCGGTTGTTCAATAAATTCCACGCTTAATTTTTGCAGTTCTATGGAGTTTTTGATAGTTTCAGTGACTGTCCAGCCACAATTAGCGTCGATTCTAAAAACAGCATCGGAATGTTTTCTTAATTCCGCCACTATTTCAATGTCGTTTTTTGTGCCCAGTTTTATTTTATAAATGGGCCAAGGCATTTCATTCATCTTTGCGACCATATTTTCTATAGTATCAATTCCAATGGTATAATTTGACTGCGGAAGATCTTTTAATTCCAAATCCCAATATTCATAGAGTTTAAAGCCTTTTTTGCGCGAATATAAATCCGTATAAGCTTCATCTAAGGCACATAATAAAAACATATTGTCTTTGAAATGCGAGAACAAATATTCCCAATATTCTTCAGGTGTTTTTGTTGAAGTGATTTCGATAATCTCGCGTTTTTGAATTAGTTCCTTTTCAAATTGTTCAACAGTAGTATGGTAAAAAGCATTTTCAGTAGCTTCACCAAAACCGGAAAAACCGTTTTCCTGAAGTTCAACAATGAGTGAAGGAATTTCTGTTCTTGTGCCTCTTGAAATGGTAAAAGGATGTTTTAATTGTAATTTATAGGTTCTTATTGTTAGTTTCATCTGTTTAAATTTTATTTTTTAGGGGTAACAGATGCTGTTCGCTATTTAACATTCGTTTATATGTCAAAATTTGTTTTGCTCGTTTCATTTTTAAATAAGTGCTTCTCTTAAAATAGTGATTGGATGCTTCGAAATTCTATTGGTTCCATCCATAATTTGGTGTCTGCAACTCGTTCCTGCAGCTGCAATAATGGTAGTTTTTTCTGTATTTCTGATTTTAGGGAACAAGGTGTCTTCACCCACTTGCATACTTAAGTTGTAATGTTCTTTTTCATAGCCAAAAGAACCTGCCATACCACAACAACCGGAATTTATGATGGTCACGCTATAATTTTTAGGGATTGAAAGCATTTTAAAAGTTGGTTCTGTGCTGCTCAACGATTTTTGCTGACAATGGCCATGAATTTTCAGTGTTTTATTTTTTGAGGTAAAAGATTGAGAAGAAATATTATTTTTTTCAAATTCTTGTTTGATAAATTCTTCAATTGTAAAGGTGTTTTTCGAAATATTTTTTGCAGCCGCTTTGTCGTCGGCCAATCTTAAATATTCATCCCTGAAAGTTAAAATTGCTGATGGCTCAATTCCCACCAAAGGTGTTTCTTTAGAAATTAATTCTTTAAAAAAGTTCACGTTAAAATTGGCTTTTACTTTGGCTTCATCCAAAAAGCCTTTTGAAATAAAACCACGTCCGCTTTCTTCATGCTTGGTTACGTTAACTTTATAGCCCAGTATTGTGAGCAATTCAATGGTGTCAATGCCAATATTGGCGTCATAATAATTGGTGAATTCATCAACAAAAAGATAGATTTCTCCAAATTTATGAGGATGCTTTGTCAAACGTTTTTCATTTTTTTTGAACCATTTAAAAACGGTGGTTTTTGATAATTTAGGAATGCTTCTTTCAGTGGCAATTCCAATGAGTTTTTTAGTGATTTTAGTGTTTAAAATAAAGTTTGTTAAAGTAGGAGCGAACCTTCCAAGGTTGTTATATTTTACGTTATTGGCAAACAATTTCGTTCTGAAAGGAACTTTATTTTCTTTGTAATATTGGTATAAAAATTCCGCTTTTAAGGTGGCGATATCCACGTTACTCGGACATTCGCTGGCGCAGGCTTTGCAGCTTAAACACAAATCGAAAACATCATACAATTCTTTGTGGTTGAATTTATTTTCTTTTTCTGAATTTGTTAAAAATTCGCGTAAAGCATTGGCTCGGGCTCTTGTGCTGTCTTTTTCATTTCTGGTTGCCTTATAACTCGGACACATTGTTCCTCCGGCCGATGGCAGTTTTCTGCAGTCGCCAGATCCGTTGCATTTTTCTGTGGCTCTTAAGATTCCTTTGCTATCAGAAAAATCCTGAATGGTTTCTATTTCTGGTTCTTCACGGTCAATTTCATAGCGCAAACTTTCGTCCATCGGAAAAGGATTTACAATTTTTCCTTTGTTAAAAATAGCATTTGGGTCGAAAGTATGTTTGATGCGTTTTAACAATTCGTAATTTTTTTCTCCGATCATTAACGGAATAAACTCAGCACGAACAATGCCATCGCCGTGTTCTCCACTAAAAGAGCCTCCGTATTTTTTGACGAGTTTTGCTGTTTTTGTGGTTATTTCCCGAAATAAAACAACATCTGCTTGCTTTTTTAAATTCAACATTGGGCGCAAATGCAATTCTCCTGCTCCGGCGTGCGCATAATAAACTGTTTCTTGTCCGAATTCCGCCATCATCTCAGTGAATTCGGCAATGTAATTCGGCAAATCGTTTAAGTTAACGGCGGTATCTTCAATACAGGCAACCGCTTTATCATCGCCAACAATGCTTCCAAGTAATCCCAATCCGGCTTTGCGCAGTTCAACAGCTTGATTTATTTCGTTGCCAATTAATTTTGGATAGGCGTAACCAAAGTTGTTTTTTTCTAAATCTTCAATGAGTTTATCTGCCAGTTTATTGGATTCTTCGTCTGAATTTGTGCAGATTTCCAACATCAAAAGCGCTTTTGGATTACCTTCAACAAAAAACCTGTTTTTTAGCTGTTCCCGGTTGTTTTTGGTGCAATCTAAAACGGTTTTGTCCATCAATTCACAAGTGTATAAATTGTGTTTCATGGCTACAACCACCGCTTCCATACTTTCCTGAATACTGTTAAAATGCGCGACAACCATGATGTTTTTCGCTGGAGGCAGGTCATTTAGCTGAATGGTAATCTCAGTGGTGAAAGCCAATGTTCCTTCACTTCCAGTTAACAAAGTTGCCAAGTTTACGGTGTTTTTTGTGCCGCCAAAAAGTTCAAAATTCAGCAAAGCATCAATGGGATAACCATTATTTCTTCGGTGGATTTCCTTTTTTGGAAATTCCTTTAAAATTTCCTGTTGATTTTCTGTATTCGAAAGTTCGTTAAAAATGGTTTGGTAAATTCTGTTTTCCAAAGAACTTCCCATTCTTTTTTGGTTGAATTCAACAAGGTTCAATTCATTAAAAACAACTTCGGAACCATCGCATAAAATTGTTTTTAGTTCAAGAACTTTATCGCGCGTTACGCCATATTTTATCGATGTTGTTCCAGATGAATTGTTGCCAACCATACCGCCAATCATACATCTGTTGCTTGTTGAGGTGTTTGGTCCAAAAAATAATCCGTAAGGTTTTAAATACAAATTGAGTTCGTCACGTATAATTCCGGGCTGGACCGTCACTGTTTTTTGAAGTTCATCAAAGCCCAAAATTTTTGTGAAATGTTTGGAAACATCCACAATTAAACCTTCACCAACACATTGTCCGGCCAAAGAAGTTCCGGCGGTTCTCGGAATCAATGTGATGTTATTTTTTGTGGCGAAATGTACAATCTCTTTTAAATCTGCATTGTTTTTCGGATAAGCAACGCCCAAAGGAATTTTCCGATAAACCGAAGCATCGGTTGCATAAATGCTTTTATGCAATGCATCAAAATGCACTTCACCTTGAATGATTTCGGACAGTTCTTCCAGATTTATGTTGGTTACAGCCATTGTTTTGATTTACGCCTTTCGACTGCGCTCAGGGTGACAGATTTACGATTATTTTTTAACGAGCAATTTGCAGGCTTCACTTTCAAAATTTTAACTTCTAATATTTAATATCTAATATTTTTCCTTCAACTTAAATTTCAAAAACAACGCCGCTGCTGTGATCTCTTACTGCGCCTGTGACACTTTTTAAACAATTGTTTTTGCCTTCATCTTTTAACAAACCAAGCAATCCAAAAACCAAAGCCTCTTTATAATTTATGATGGTTTTTTCAGGAATTATTAATTTCGTAGTTGTGTACGATTGTAATCTTGCCATTAGAAAAGTATTGAAAGCTCCGCCACCAGTAACTAACATTGTTTTTTGAGAATCTGAATCTATTTTTTTTGAAATTTGAACGGCAATATGTTCAACAAATGTTCTTAAAACGTCTTTTATGCTGAGGTTGTGCTTGTCAATCACAGGAAAAATGATTTCCGCCACAAATTCGTATCCTAAAGATTTTGGTTTTGTATCATTATAAAAAGGCAAGGAATTAAGTGATTTCAATAAATTATTATCAATATTTCCCTCGGAAGCAATTTTGCCTTTGTCATCATATTCCATATGAAGTTCAGAAACATAATGGTTCAAAACAATATTTACCGGACAAATATCAAAAGCAATTCTTTGCTGATTTTTATTGAATGAAATATTTGAAAATCCGCCCAAATTTAAGCAATAATCGTATTCAGAAAATAACAATTCATCTCCAACTGGCACCAAAGGTGCTCCTTGTCCGCTCAAAGCCACATCCTGAACCCTAAAATCGCAAATGGTTTTTATGCCGGTCAATGAAGTGATATAAGGGCCATTTCCAATTTGGAAGGTGTACTTTTTTTCCGGATTGTGGAAAATGGTATGTCCGTGAGAAGCGATAAAATCAAGTTTTTCAATGTTGTTTTCTTTGATGAAATTTAAAAGGGTTTTTCCTAAATAGATGCCATAATCGGCATCTAACTTCACCAATTTTTCACCCGATAAATGAAAACCATCTTTTAGCATTGATTTCCATTCATTGCTATAGGAAATAGTTTCTGCTTTTAATATTTCGAAGCTATATTTTTCTGAAGCATTTATTTTCGCGTAAACTAAATCAATGCCGTCCAAGGAAGTTCCGCTCATTACACCAATCACATATTTGGCTGTATTCTTCATTTTTTGGTAGAATTATATTGCAACCAAAATACTAAAAAGTTTTATGATAAAGCGGCTGAAATGATATAAAATCGGGAAATAAAACTAAAAGAAAAACATTTTAATTTTTCTATGAGAAACTTTGCGTTGTAATTGGTTCAAAAAAAATAAACATGCAGAATTGTAGCGTGTTTTTTAACATGGTTACGGGTTGATTTAGATGTATTTGCGTTAGGGGTTGCAGTGGAAAACCTTTTTACGCTTTTTCAGCGAAAAAAGTTTGGAACGCAAAACCCGACCCGCCAGCTGGCGGGGAACGCCCAAATTCTTATTAATTGTTGTTATTGAATGGAGCTTAAAAAATTAAAAAGTATCACCATCTTTCACAGTTACGCCCAGTTGGTGGAATAAGTCTATGTAG
>JAVVEF010000149.1:0-5774 GCA_032251275.1 Lutibacter sp. | reverse complement strand
AATTTTTCCATTTATATTGATTTTCAATATGTTGAAATTTTGATAGAACGCTACACTCCACAAATCACTGCAATTATTGCCATAACAAGTATGTCATTTAAAGCAGGAAACTTGCCCAAATCTCTTCTATTGTATTCTATTTGACTAAAAACACCTCTTAATTTACTTGCCATAAAATGTATGTTAAAATGTTGATTATCAAATTAATATACAAAATTTTAAACTGTCTGGCAAATATTAAATCATTTATTTTTAGACAATTACATATATTTTTAAATTTTAAATGGTGCGTTTGCCCTGATAAAAAGAATAAAAGAATTGTCAGTTCCTAATTGAAATTATATATTTGCACGTTAAATCAAACTACATTTATATAAATAAATTTAAAATGCAAAACAAAGGACTTATAAAGTTATTCGCTATTCTTTTCGGATTAGTAAGTTTATATCAACTATCATTTACTTGGTTTTCAGGTGATGTTGAAAATAAAGCAAAAATGTACGCAGCATCGAAATCTGATGATGGCCGTGAAATAGCCCGATTGGAAAGAGCGTATTTAGATTCTGTTGCCAATTATCCGGTCATAGATTTAGGCTTTGTGCAATTTAGCTATAACGAGATTAAGGACAAGCAACTAAATTTAGGATTGGACCTTAAAGGAGGTATCAATGCTATTTTGCAGGTTTCTGTGAAGGATATTTTAATTGGATTGTCTAATGATTCAAAAAACCCTGTGTTTAATGAAGCTTTGGCAAAAGCGGATATAGCGCAAAAAAGCAGCGATGACACCTATTTAAATTTATTTTTTAATGAGTTTAAGAAATTAAGCGACGGAAAAGTTAAACTAAGCGACCCAAGTATTTTTGGAAACAAATCATTGCGTGAAAAAATAAACTTCAAATTAACGGACGAAGAAGTAAAACCAATTATTGAAGCCGAAATTTCAGGTTCCATCAATACCGCTTTTGAAGTATTGAGAAGCCGTATCGATAAATTTGGCGTTACGCAGCCTAATATTGCACGTATTGGAAACTCAGGGCGTATTTTAATTGAATTGCCGGGAGCAAAAGATATTGACCGTGTTAAAAAATTATTGCAAAGTACTGCTGAATTAGAGTTTTGGGAAGTATATTCAAACCAGGAAACAGCAAATTTCTTTTTTCAAGCCAACTCCATTGTTGAAAATTTATTGAAATCGGAAACACAAATAGACACTACTGCAGCGCCAAAAGATAATCTTGATGATTTATTGGGCGCGGTTTCAGATTCATTGGTAACCAAACAGGCCACTAACTTATTCACCTATTTAACACCGAGTATTCCTCAGTCTGAAAACCAAAGATCTTCAGTGATAGGAACTGCTAAAGTTGCGGATACCGCTAAAGTTAATAAATATTTAGCTATGACTGAAGTTAGGGCTTTGCTTCCTAACGAAATGAAGTATGCCAAATTTCTTTGGGATGCAAAACCGTTTTCCGCAACTGTTTCCGCAACAAATGAAAGTACAGAATTAATATATTTATACGGGATTAAATCTAACCGTGAAGATGTTGCGCCAATTGAAGGTGATGTTATTGAAGATGCGAGTCAGGAATACGGTCAAACAGGCCAGCCAGAGGTAAGTATGACTATGAATGCATCCGGAACAAAATTGTGGGGAAAAATGACTACAGAAAATGTAGGCAATTTTGTTGCAGTAGTTCTGGATGATTATGTGTATACCGCACCCTCAGTGAATACAGCCATTATCAATGGAAGAACTTCTATTTCTGGCGGAAGTATGACTGTTGAAGAAGCACAAGATATCGCAAACGTATTAAAAGCGGGTAAATTACCTGCTGCCGCACATATTATTCAATCGGAAATTGTTGGTCCGTCATTAGGGCAACAAGCAATAGACAGCAGTATGTATTCGTTCTTTTTGGCACTGATGATAGTTTTTGTATGGATGATTTTTTACTATGGAAAAGCAGGTATCATTGCCGATTTTGCCTTAATATTAAACCTTTTATTTATTTTCGGAATCTTAACAGCCTTCGGAGCGGTGTTAACATTGCCTGGAATTGCGGGTATCATTTTAACCATTGGTATCGCAGTTGATGCTAACGTTATTATCTATGAAAGGATTAAAGAAGAGTTAAGCCATGGAAAAGGTTTAAAAGCCTCCATAAAATACGGATTTAGTTATGATGGCGCATTTTCGGCGATTTTGGATGCAAACGTTACATCATTGTTAACTGGTATTATTTTATATGTTTTTGGAACTGGTCCGGTAAAAGGATTTGCCTACACCTTTATTGTGGGTATTTTAACTTCCCTGTTTACAGCGATTTTCATCTCACGTTTGGTGATTGACTGGTATGCCGCTAAAGGAAAAACATTCACTTTCAATACCAGCATCACAAAAAATTGGTTTACTAAAATCAATGTTGATTTCTTGAAATTGAGGAAACCAGCTTATATATTTTCAGGTATTTTAATTGTAATGAGTATTGTCTCATTAGCAACAAACAAATTAAACTACGGGGTAGATTTCATCGGAGGAAGATCTTATGTGGTAAAATTTGAAAAGGCCACAAGCGCAACCGATGTTGCAAATACGCTAAAAGATGTATTTGGCGATGCTCCTGAAGTAAAAACATACGGGGAAGCAAGTCAGTTAAAAATAACCACAAAATACAAAATCGATGTAGAAGACAAAGCCATTGATGATGAAGTGCAAGAGTTGTTATTTACAGGTTTGAAACCATACAATCCGGCAGAACTTTCTCTGGAGGAATTTAAACCGGGTTATGAAGGTACAAAAACCATTGGTATTTTGAGCGCTATGAAAGTAGAGCCAACCATTGCCGATGATATTAAAACGGCTGCAGGCTGGGCTGTTTTAGGTTCGCTTTTAGTTATATTTCTATATATTTTAGTGCGATTTAGAAAATGGCAATATAGTTTTGGTGCTATTGTGGCATTGTTTCATGACGTTTTAATAGTATTTGGTATCTTCTCTTTATTTTATAAAATTTTACCTTTTGATATGGAGATAGGACAATCATTTATTGCGGCTATTCTAACAGTATTAGGATATTCAATAAATGATACGGTGATTGTTTACGACAGAATACGT
The DNA here is from genome assembly GCA_032251275.1 of Lutibacter sp. Lineage (GTDB taxonomy): Bacteria > Bacteroidota > Bacteroidia > Flavobacteriales > Flavobacteriaceae > Lutibacter. The sequence continues at coordinate 2,653 of JAVVEF010000149.1, read as the reverse complement.
GAGTTCTCAAAAACACACGCTTCCTGGAGTTTTTATAAGGTGATTAATACCGGATTAAACAGCACAATGGGCAGAACAATAAACACCTCATTAACCACCTTGTTGGTGTTGGTTGCCATCTTCTTATTTGGTGGAGATTCCATTAAAGGATTTATGTTCGCCTTAATCGTTGGTATTGCGGTAGGTACTTACTCCTCTTGGTTTATTGCCTCGCCAATATTATATGATGCCACCAAAAAATTTGATAAAGAAAAAAAATAAAAAGTATTATTACTTCAAACTGCAAAACCGTTTTGAGTAGTCAAAACGGTTTTTGTATTTCAAATTAGCAATTAAATCGGCATTAAGGGCTAATTTTATATATTGATTCTTAAATTTGTAACAAAGCATAAAAATGAGCATTATTAAAATTCACGATAAGTACTTCAAAAAATATATTTCCGAAGAAAAAATTGCAGAAGCCATTGATAAAATAGTGGTGCAAATTACAGAAGATTGTAAAGACGAAACGCCTATATTTATTGGAATATTGAATGGCTCGTTCATGTTTGTTGCCGATCTGGTACGAAAATATAACTATAACTGTAAGCTTTCTTTTGTGAAATTGGCTTCCTACGAAGGCACCAATTCAACAGGAAAAATAAAACAGTTGGTGGGTTTAAATGAAAATCTTGAAGGAAAAACCGTGATAATTTTAGAGGATATTATTGATACAGGAAACACCTTACAAGAAATTTATGACATCTTCGCCGACAGAAAATTAAAACAACTTAGAATAGCCACACTATTTTTTAAACCTGATGTATTTAAAAAAGAATTAAAAATAGATTATGTCGGCATTTCAATTCCCGATAAATTTATCATTGGATACGGATTGGATTATGATGGTTTGGCAAGAAATCTCTCGAGTATATACCAACTTACAACACCTCCAAAAATGAAAAACATTGTTTTATTCGGACCTCCGGGTGCAGGAAAAGGAACACAAGCCGATTTGCTTAAAGAAAAATACCATCTTGTACATATTTCAACAGGCGACGTTTTCCGTTACAATATCACAAACAAAACCGAACTTGGAATGTTGGCCAAATCCTATATGGACAATGGCGATTTGGTTCCGGATGAAGTGACCATTGATATGCTGAAGGCCGAAGTTGATAAAAATTCAGCTGCCAACGGATTCATTTTTGACGGATTTCCTAGAACAGAATCCCAAGCAAAAGCTTTGGACGATTTTTTAGCCGAAAAAGGAGAACTCATCAGCGGCATGGTGGCTTTGGAAGTGCCCGAAGATTTATTGGTTACGCGATTGTTGGAACGTGGTAAAATAAGCGGAAGAACAGACGACCAGGATGAAAGTAAAATTCGGAACAGGTTCAACGAATACAACACAAAAACGGCAGTTTTAAAGGATTATTACCAACAGCAAGGCAAATATTTTGGAGCGAACGGTGTTGGAAGTATTGACGATATTACCAAGCGATTGTCGCAAATAATTGACCAATTATAGAAAAATAGTTACCGCTAAATTTAAAATAGTAAAATTTTCGTTTTCAAAATCGTACCTTTGCGCGCTTAAACCCAAATTTGGGAAAACAATTTGATACGAAAATGACTGAAGAAAATTTTGTTGATTATGTAAAAATTTACGCTTCTTCCGGCAAAGGAGGTCGCGGTTCTACGCATTTACATAGAGAAAAATACATTGACAAAGGTGGCCCGGATGGTGGAGATGGCGGCCGTGGCGGACACGTGATTGTTAGAGGGAACAGAAATATGTGGACCCTTTATCCGCTAAAATTTAAAAAGCATTTCAAAGCCGAGCATGGTGGCGACGGCAGCAAGCAACGAAGCACAGGAAAAGACGGTAAAGACGTTTATATTGAATTGCCTATGGGAACCATTATTAGAGATGGCGAAACACAGGAAATTTTATTTGAAATAACCCACGAAAATCCTGAACAAATTTTACTTGATGGCGGCATGGGCGGATTGGGAAATTGGAATTTCAGGTCTTCAACCCACCAAACGCCAAGATTTGCGCAACCCGGTATCGATTTTAAAGAAGGCTGGTTTCAGCTGGAATTAAAAGTATTGGCCGATGTGGGACTGGTTGGTTTCCCAAATGCCGGAAAATCTACCTTGCTTTCCGTTATTACCTCAGCAAAACCAAAAATTGCAGATTATGCATTCACCACGTTAAAACCCAATTTGGGCATTGTGGAATATCGCGATTACCAAACTTTTGTAATGGCCGATATTCCCGGTATCATTGAAGGAGCGGCTGACGGAAAAGGTTTGGGACATCGTTTTTTACGCCATATTGAAAGAAACTCCATCTTATTGTTTTTAATTGCTGCCGATTCTGCCAATATTCAAAAAGAATATGACATTTTATTGAATGAATTAAAACAACACAATCCGGAATTACTGGACAAAAACAGGTTGCTGGCCATTTCAAAATCCGATTTATTGGATGAGGAATTAAAAGAAGAAATCACCAAAGAACTGCCTAAAGGAATTAAAACCCTCTTCATTTCTTCGGTTGCCCAACAAGGCTTACTGGAATTAAAAGATACTTTGTGGCAAATGCTTCATGAATGAATTACCTCGAGGCAGAGCCATCGAGGTATCTATCGGAAGAAAGTAAATT
>JAVVEF010000148.1:0-5797 GCA_032251275.1 Lutibacter sp. | reverse complement strand
TTCTTTGTTTTATAAGCCTTTAAAGATATGAAATTAAATACCGACCTCAATAAAAGAAAATTTAGAAAACCATATGAATATGTTGGTACAAAATCCGGAAAGAGTCCAAAAATATTTCAAACATAATGACATAAAATATGCAGCTTAATCAATATTATAAATATAATGCCGTCGGGTTAATACAAATGCACCACAAAACGACATAAGAGCCGCTTCCGGTAAAATCAGTTCGTTGGTGTACGCTTATAAAACTGAAGCAATTGCCATTGGCAACAGCACGGATTCAAAGGAAACGGAACAATTCATCAAACACTTTTGTAAGTGATATAAATTCCATTGTTACTTTGCGGAAACACGTAATTATGAAAGTATTGGAAGATGATATTGCCCGGAAAAGAAATCAGCTTTCTTTTACTGCTTAATTGTTGAAGCGTTAATTTTTTTTCGCTAGCATTTTGGATAAATAATAAAAAGTCTTTGCACTTCCGCCTAAGGACTTCCGTCTTAAGACCCCTTTATCAATACCACCTCTTTTTATTTTTTTTGGAGGCGTCGGATTTTCTTCCTTTTTTTGGTTTAACGCCCAGTTTTCTGTAGATTTCTGGTTTTGCGTTTGGATCCAAAGGATACGGATGGTCTTCCACCACAGGAATTGTGATGTTAATCAATTTTTGAATGCCCTGAATGTAAATTTTTTCGTCTGCAGCGCAAAAAGAATGTGAGGTGCCTGTATTTCCTGCCCTGCCGGTTCTTCCAATACGATGCACATAAGATTCCGGAATGTTTGGAATGTCAAAATTGATAACGGCATCCAGGTTGTCGATGTCAATGCCGCGGGAAGCCACATCGGTGGCGATTAAAACGGAAACCGCTTTATTTTTAAACCTATTTAAGGCCTCTTCGCGGTCGGCTTGGGTTTTGTCGCCGTGAATGCTGGCAACGCTAAAGTCGTTTTTGCGCAACATCTTTTCTAATTTGTCCACACCAAATTTGGTGCGTCTAAAAATAAGAATGTCACCTTTAATAATGTTCCTTAATAAGTGGAGACACAATTCCATTTTTTTTGTTTTGGGAACATAATACAATACCTGGTTTACGCCTTGTGCTGTGGCATATAATGGTGTTACATCTATTTTTTCAGGATTTTTTAAAATGGTTTTTGCCAATTCAACAACTTTATGGGGCATCGTAGCAGAAAACAAGGCTATCTGTTTGCTTTTAGGGCACAAGCGTTCAATTTTTTTAACATCGTCAATAAATCCCATATCCAGCATTAAATCGGCTTCATCCAATACCAATGTTTCAATAAAAGACAGGTTTACAAGTTCTTGTTTGTGCAAATCCAATAACCTTCCCGGTGTGGCAATTAATATATCAACGCCATTTTTAAGCAACGCAACTTGCGGATCTATGGCAGTGCCTCCAAAAACAACAGCGGTTTTTAAATTGGTGTATTTACCGTAGCCTTTAAAATTTTCTTCAATTTGAATGGCCAATTCACGGGTTGGACTTACCACCAACGCCCGTATTTTTTTACCTTTTTTTGAAGGATCTTGTTTGTCGAATAAGCTTTGTAAAATTGGCAAGGCAAACGCAGCAGTTTTACCGGTACCAGTTTGTGCAGAAGCAATCACATCTTTTTTTGCCAATAGCAGCGGAATAGTTTGCATCTGGACTTGTGTTGGGATTTCGTAGCCTTTTTCTGAAATTGTCCTTAAAATATGTTTGTTTAAATGTAAGTCTTTAAATTGCATAGGATTTGTATAAAACAGGATTTTGGCAAAGGTACGTAAAAGCTCCCTAGCCCCCGAAGGGGGAATAATAAAAAGTTAAATAGTAGAAATTAAATATTAGAAGTGGTTTTTATAATAAGATTCGCTGTTGCGAGCGTGCCGCTCGTACCAATTAAAATACCCACAGTCACGCAGTCATGAGCGAGACGCTCGCGCCAGCTTTTTAATTTTTCAACAGATAGAATCAAAAAAGGCACAATCTTTAGACTATGCCTTTTAAGTATAATTTGAATTTTAAAGGTTAAAACAAGGTTTTAAATTTATTCCAATTGGCATAAATTAAAACCACATTTAAAACAGCAACTACCGCTGCGGCGGCAATTCCTGCCGGATCCAAAACCAAATGGAACAACACAATGTTTACGGAAATTGGTGCAACAAGCACCAAGGCCAATCCAGTCCATTTATTGGTTAACAGTAACACGCCGGCAATAATTTCCGTGATGGCAATTAGCGGTATCATATAGCCGGTTGCAAATAATGCACCGAAAAAGTCAGCTGGCGGGCCTTCCATTGGCGGGCTTGGCATAAATTGAAGAAATTTGTTTGCGCCAAATACAAGCAAAATTAATCCCAGCAAAAGACGCAGGACCATTGTTAATTTTGGATTCATAGATCGTGAATTTAAGTTATTAGTTAATTATTAAGTCGTTAAAGTATAAATTTTCTTACACAAGTAACATAAGTTACCTCAAAATTGTCTATATTTATGTCACTTTGTACCCAATAAAGAACGGCACAACAATTGCTAATTTACAAAATTAAATTTTAAAAGATGACAGAATTATTGACAAAAGAAACTTTTTTAGAAAAGGTTTTTAATTTCGAAAAAAATAAAGATTGGAAGTTTGAAGGCGATGTGCCTTGTATTATCGACTTTTATGCAGATTGGTGTGGACCGTGTAAAATGGTAGCACCGGTTTTAGAAGAATTGAGTAATGAATATGAAGGAAAAATAAACATTTATAAAGTGGATACCGAGGTTGAGCAGGAATTGGCTGCAGCATTTGGTATCAGAAGTATTCCTTCTATGTTGTTTGTGCCAAAAGATGAAGCCCCGCAAATGGCGCAGGGTGCGATGCCAAAACACGATTTGGTGAAAATTATTGCAGATGTTTTAAAGGTTTCAAAATAAACTTCAAAAAAACCCAAAAAAGAAAAGCCGCAAATTTTGCGGTTTTTTTGTTGATAACTGCCAACATTCAAAAGTGGAATGAACAAATTGAAAAATAGTATTGAAGTCCACGAAATCCATTTTGGTCGATTTTTATTACCTTTACCTAAGTATTGGTTTACAAATTATAGTAAAATAAACACCAAATTTCATCGAAAAAATCAAATAATCATGAAAAAAGCATTTAAAATAATTGGAATCTTCTTATTGGTTTTTGCCATTGCGATTGTAGCTACGCCATTTATTTTTAAAGGAAAAATCAAGGAATTGGTGCTAAAATCCATCAATAAAAATGTTGACGCGATTGTGGCTTTTGAGGATGTTGATTTAAGTTTGTTTAAAAACTTTCCCAAAGCGACCGTTATAATTGATGATTTAAGCATTATAAACAAGGCTCCTTTTGAAAATGACACCTTGTTTTATTCGAATACTTTTACGCTAAAAATGAGCGTAAAGGAACTTTTTAAAGGAAAAGGCGAGCCTATTAGCATTGAGTCTTTTAGCAGTGAAAATGCCAAAATAAATGTTATTTACAATAAAGACGGTTTGTCTAATTATGACATTGCTTTAAAAGACAAAGATGAAAAAGAGGCTGCTAAAAACGACGAATTTGCGCTAAATTTTCAGAATTATACCATTAAAAACCTTCGCTTTACCTATTTTGATGAAGCCTCTAAAATGAGTGTTATTTTGGACAGCATCAACCACGAAGGCAGCGGCGACTTTAAAAATAAAGTTTTGGATTTAGACACAAAATCTACCGCCAAACTGGCTGTTTCCATCGATAAAACAAACTATTTAAAAAACGTGGCATTGTCGCTTGATGCCGTTTTGGGATTGGATTTGGAAAACCTGAAATATACCTTTAAAGAAAACGAAGCTTTAGTGAATTTGCTTCCTATTGCATTTGACGGATTTATACAGATGAAAGACGACGGTCAATTGTATGACCTGAAATTTAAAACGCCAACCTCTGACTTTAAAAACTTTTTGGGACTGATTCCCGAAATGTATTCTGCGAAGTTGGATGGCGTAAAAACATCTGGTGATTTTAAAGTAAACGGCGTTGTAAAAGGAACTTATTCTGACACCACAATTCCGGCTTTTGATGTTGAAATTGCTTCAAACAATGCGTCTTTTCAATATCCTAATTTGCCGAAATCGGTAAAAAATATTGTGATAGATTCCCGTATTGTGAACAAAACAGGAATTTTTAACGACACGTACGTTAACCTTGATAAATTGTCGTTTACCATTGACCAGGATGTGTTTAACGCAAAAGCAACCATTAAAAATATTGCGGAAAATCCGTTGATTAATGCCGAAATAAAAGGAATTGTGAATTTGGCAAATGTAGCTAAAGCCTATCCGGTGAAACTGGAAAAACCGTTGACAGGTATTTTAAAAGCCGATGTGGTAACGCGTTTTGACATGAAATCGGTTGAAACAAGTAACTATCAAAACATTAAAAATTCGGGAACCATTACGGTCACTGATTTTAATTATGAAAGCGATGAAATGGCAAAACCGTTTAAAATTAAACAAGCCACCATTGCCTTCACTCCAACAGCCATTCGTTTGAATAAATTTGATGGAGAAACAGGAAATTCCGATTTTCAGGTGACCGGTAATTTGGATAATTTTTACGGATTTATTTTTAAAAATCAAGTGTTGAAAGGAAATTTCAACTTGGCTTCCCGTCAGTTTGAAGTGGCCGATTTTATGGAAACTAAAACCGATACCAGCGCAACCAAAACCACCAAAGAAGCGTTAAAAATCCCTTCATTTTTAGACGTGACCATCGCTGCCAAAGCAACAACGGTTGTTTATGACAACCTGAACCTAAAAGAAGTTTCGGGAAATTTGGCCATTAAAGATGAAGCCGTGACATTAAGCAATTTGAAAACGACTATTTTTGGCGGACAAATAGCCTTAAGCGGCAGGGTTTCAACCAAAGAAAAAACGCCAAAATTTGAAATGGATTTAGGTTTAAATTCCTTGAACATTTCAGAAGCTTTTACACAATTGGCGATGTTAAAAGCCATTGCGCCAATTGCCAATGCCGTTATGGGAAAGTTAAATTCAACCATCAAATTATCTGGAAATTTAACCGAAGATATGACGCCAGATCTTAAAACCATTACAGGAAACTTGATTGGGCAACTGTTGTACTCAAAATTAAGTCCGGCCAATTCACCGTTGCTTGCTTCATTAAGTTCAAACATAAAATTTTTAGACCTCGAAAAGTTGAATTTGGACAAACTAAAAATGATTTTATCATTTAAAGACGGGAAGGTTCAAATTGATCCTTTTACGCTTAAATACCAAGATATCAACATTGACGTTGCGGGCGCGCACGGCTTCGACCAAAGTATGGCTTACAACTTAAAATTTGATGTTCCAGTAAAATATTTAGGTACTGAAGTCAATAATTTGCTCACAAAATTAACGCCTGCCGATACGGCAAAAATTGAAAATTTCCCAGTAAATGCAATTTTAAAAGGAAGTTTTACAAATCCAATCGTATCAACCGACCTGCAACAGGCCACAACTCATGTGGTTACTCAATTGGTTGATATGCAAAAAGGAAAATTGATCAATCAGGCAACAGCCGCTTTGGGCAACTTAATACCCGGAAAAACCAATGTTGACACCACAAAAAGTGTCGACAGCCTAAAAACAACAACACCAATTAAAACCATCGAAAAAGCTAAAGACAGCCTTGTTCAAAATGCTTTGAAGAATTTGTTTAAAAAGAAGCAATAAAAGCAGTTTTTACAGAAGGATACAGCGATTTATGGCCGACTTCGATTTGCCAATGAAAATTATT
>JAVVEF010000147.1:0-5898 GCA_032251275.1 Lutibacter sp. | reverse complement strand
GTAACATAAGGTAGGTTAATTTCAGTAGTTGCAGATGATGACAATTCAATTTTGGCTTTTTCAGAAGCTTCTTTTAAACGTTGCAAAGCCATTGGATCTTTACGCAAATCAATGCCTTCTTCGGCATTAAACTCTGCTGCCAACCAGTCAATAATTTTTTGGTCAACATCATCACCACCTAAATGCGTATCGCCATCGGTTGATAAAACTTCAAATACACCATCGCCCAATTCAAGGATGGAAACGTCATGCGTACCTCCACCAAAGTCAAAAACAACAATTTTTTGATCGATTCCTTTTTTATCCAAACCATAAGCCAATGCCGCAGCAGTAGGCTCGTTGATAATTCGGCTCACTTTTAATCCGGCAATTTCTCCGGCTTCTTTTGTGGCCTGACGTTGTGCGTCGTTAAAATAAGCTGGTACCGTTACAACGGCTTCAGTTACTTCTGTTCCTAAATAATCTTCGGCAGTTTTCTTCATTTTTTGAAGAATCATGGCCGATATTTCTTGTGGCGTGTACAATCTTCCGTCGATGTCAACACGAGGTGTGTCATTATCTCCTTTTACCACTTTATAAGGTACGCGCTCTGCTTCCATTTTAGATTCAGAATACTTGTTTCCCATAAAACGTTTAATCGAATAAACTGTTTTTAAAGGATTTGTAACAGCCTGACGTTTAGCGGGATCTCCCACTTTTCTTTCTCCACCTTCAATAAATGCCACAATAGAAGGTGTTGTTCTTTTTCCTTCTGCGTTAGGAATAACAACCGGTTCGTTCCCTTCCATTACGGCAACACACGAGTTGGTTGTTCCTAAATCTATTCCTATAATTTTACCCATAACGATATATTTAATTTTATGTTTTTTAATCTCTGAATTACGGTATTCAATGATTATGCCATTGCAAAAATTATGTCAAGTTGTCATAATTATGTGCTAGACTTCCTCATAATTGTCACTGAAACCGACTTATCCGCAGGATAAAAATTCACAAAAACGTGAAGGGTATAGCACAATATAATATATTTACATACTTTTTTTTAAACGATAAATATGGAATGTATTTCGATTTTTGATATGCTAAAGATAGGAATCGGTCCTTCCAGTTCTCATACTTTAGGTCCGTGGCGTGCTGCGGAGAGATGGATCAATCACCTTAAAAAAGAGAATAATTTTACGAAAGTCACTTCCATAAAAGTCGATTTATACGGTTCGCTTTCCTTAACCGGAAAAGGCCATGCATCCGATTTGGCCATATTATTGGGTTTGGCTGGGGAAGATCCAGAAACCATTCCTACGGATAAAATCATTCCCATCACCAATGACATTCAAACTTATAAGAAAATAAATTTTGGCGCCAAAAATTTAATTGATTTTGACCCAGCAACAGACATTATATTTAACCGGGAATTTTTGCCGTTTCACGCAAACGGCATCAAATTTACCGCTTTTGAAAATGGAACAGAAATTTCTGTGGATACCTATTATTCCATTGGAGGCGGATTTGTGGTTAGGGAAGAACTGATTCACGCCAAAGAAAATATTAAAATCCATAAAACTTTTCCGTATCCGATACAAATTGCCAAAGAACTGGAGCATTATTGCAAACAGGAAAATTTAAAGATTTCTGAAATTGTTTTGGAAAACGAAAGATCGCTAAGAAGCGACCAGGAAATTGACCACCAGATTAACCGCATTTGGGACACCATGCTCGAATGTATGTATATTGGCTGCCACACTCCGGGTACGCTTCCGGGCGGATTAAATGTGAGGCGTCGTGCCTATGATATTCATCAAAAACTACATGTTGACTTTGTCTATAATTCTCCTTCGGAATGGCTGCAAAGCATCAGAAAAACGGAAGTGAAGTTCCGGGAAATCCTAAAATGGGTGAGTTGTTTGGCCTTAAGCGTTAATGAAGTGAACGCAGCATTGGGAAGGGTTGTTACAGCGCCTACAAACGGAAGTGCCGGTGTGATTCCTGCCGTTTTAATGTATTATATGGTGATTGAAAACCACCAGGCAAATTTTGACCATATGAAACAATTTTTATTGGTGGCCGGAGAAATTGGAAGCATTTTTAAAAAAGGCGCCACTATTTCAGCAGCAATGGGAGGCTGTCAGGCAGAAATCGGCGTATCGTCTGCAATGGCAGCAGGTGCGTTAACTGAATTACTTGGCGGAAATCCGGAACAGGTTTTAATGGCCAGTGAAATTGCAATGGAACATCATTTGGGATTGACCTGTGACCCAATTGGCGGCTTGGTGCAAATCCCTTGCATTGAACGAAATGCCATGGGCGCGATAAAAGCCATTCATGCGGCTGAACTGGCATTGGAATCTGAAGCCGTAAACGCCAAAGTGCCGCTAGACAAGGTAATTGCGACCATGTGGGAAACCGCAAAAGATATGAATTCAAAATACAAAGAAACTTCAGAAGGCGGTTTGGCGGTAAGTGTAAATATTTCAGATTGTTAGCGGAATTTTATTTTTTTTGTCAATATTTTTTTTTAACTTTAGGTAGAGAATTTTATTTTTAATTTAAAAAATTGTAATCATGAGCAAATTCGATGAAAAAATTGAACTTTATCAAAGTGAAATGAAAAAATTGGGTCTTAAATTTGATGCCAATTTATTGACAAAAGTAACAAAAGGCTTAGGTCCTTCAATTTACAAACCTGATGCTGAAACTGTGTCCGGTTCCGATAAAAAGGAACTTGAAACAGTGAAAAAAAACTTCTTAATGAAAAAATTAGGATTACCTGACAGTCCGAAATTAGACCATGCAGTTGAAAACGTTATTGAAAAGATTGGAAAATCAAACCGAAATAAATACAGGGCCATCGTGTATTATGAACTGGTGAAAGAATTGGGCCAAGAAGGAAAATACAATTAATATTAAAAAAAAGAAACCCGCAAACTACGGGTTTTCTTTTTATCATTTTCTGAATTTTTATAAGGTTAAATATTATCACTTCAGTGAACTAATCCAACTCTTCTTCACTTTCTTCATCAGCAATGTCTTCAATGTCACTATCAAACACATCATCAAAATTGTCTTCATCTGCATCATAGTCTTCCATGGTTTCTTCCAGTTTCAAACTAATTTTAACAAGATAAATGTTGTCTTCAAAACTTACCTCCACTGCCCTAACGGTTTCACCATTGGCATTTTTAAAGGTAATGATGTCTTTGTATCCGTATCCTGTCGGGAATTTTTCCACCAACAAGTCCAATATTTCACTCGTTAATTTACTATAATCTACTATTACTCTTTTCATAAACTGCAATTACATATTTAATAAATACGCGAAAATTAACGGCACAACAATAGTTGCGTCAGATTCTATTATAAATTTCGGGGTATTAATGTCTAATTTTCCCCAAGTGATTTTCTCATTTGGAACCGCACCTGAATACGATCCATAACTGGTGGTAGAATCAGAAACCTGGCAAAAATAGCTCCAAAATGGCGTATCTGTACGCTCTAAATCTTGGTAAAGCATTGGCACAACACAAATTGGGAAATCGCCTGCAATACCGCCGCCAATTTGGAAGAATCCAATACCGGTTTTAGAATTCTCTGTGTACCAATCGGCCAAGAAAGTCATATATTCAATCCCCGATTTCATGGTGCTTGCCTTAAGTTCCCCTTTTAAAACGTAGGAAGCAAAAATATTCCCCATCGTACTGTCTTCCCAACCCGGTACAACCATTGGCAAATTTGCTTCAGCAGCAGCAATCATCCAGCTATTTTTTGGGTCGATTTCATAATATTGTTCCAAAACTCCGGAAAGCACCAATTTGTACATAAATTCATGCGGAAAAAATCGTTCTCCCTTGTCTTCGGCATCTTTCCAAATTTTGAAAATATGTTTTTGCAATCTTCTGAAAGCTTCTTCTTCAGGAATACAGGTATCGGTAACCCTGTTCAACCCTTTTTCCATTAAATCCCATTCATCCTGAGGCGTTAAATCCCGATAGTTTGGAACTCTTTTGTAATGGGAATGGGCAACCAAATTCATCACGTCTTCTTCCAAATTTGCGCCTGTACAGGAAATTATATGCACTTTATCCTGTCTGATTATTTCAGCAAATACTTTTCCTATTTCAGCAGTGCTCATGGCGCCAGCCAAAGAAACCAACATTTTTGAGCCGGAAGTCAACTGATCTTCATATCCTTTTGCGGCATCAACCAATGCTGCGGAGTTAAAATGAAGGTAATACTTTTCAATAAATTGCGAAATCACTCCTTTATTAGTCATAATCTTCTTCTTCAAATTTTGAGGATTTATTATTTGGTTCTTTAAAACCGGCTTCGTTTCCGTAATCAGCTTCTTCCGTATTTTCAAATTTGTAACTAAGCATTTTATAGTACAACTTAGCGGCTAAAAAATCGGATGATTTGTCTTTTTCATTCGGGCATAATTCAACGATGTCAAATCCGACCACATTTTTTTGCTTGAATATTTTTTTTAGAAAATCGAGGGTTTCGTACCAAAGCAATCCTCCTGGTTCCGGCGTTCCTGTTGATGGCATTAAAGACGGATCAAAAGCATCCAAATCAAATGTTATAAAAACATTTTTTCCCATAGCATCAATGGCATTTTCCATCCAATAATCGTCGATGGCCATTTCGTGCGCAAAAAATACTTTATCGGGATCCATCACGGTTTTCTCCAAAATTTCCATACTGCGAATACCTACCTGAACCAAATTAGTGTTTTGGCTTGCTTCATAAACGGCACAAGCGTGGTTGCAGCCTGAACCGTCATATTCTTTTCTTAAATCGGCGTGCGCGTCAATATGAACAACTGTCAAGTCATTGAAACATTCGTTAAAAGCACGTATTGTTCCAATAGAAACTGAGTGTTCGCCGCCAAAAATGGTAACAAATTTGTTTTTTCTGATAAAAGTTTTAGTGACCGCGTGAACTGCATCCACCATTTTTTCAGGAGAAGAATTCTCGGTAACGGCATCTGCCAAATGTATACCGTTTTTATAAACTTCCGAATCCGTTTCAATATCGTAAAGTTCCATATTTTCCGAAGCATTCAAAAACGCTTCTGGGCCCTTGTCGGCTCCTTTTTGCCAAGTGCTTGTTCCGTCATAAGGAACAGGAATCAAAACTATTTTTGAAGTTTCAATTTTGGCATATTGTTCAGATATTCCCGCGTAAGTTCTTTTATTCATAACCTAATATTTTTAAAAAATCGCTTGCTGTTTGTTTTTCTTTAAACACTTTAAATTCTAATTTTCCTTCGTTGTCTTTTGATATAATTATATGTTTTGGCTGCGGAATTAAGCAATGCTGCAATCCGCCATAACCTCCTATTGATTCCTGGTAAGCACCTGTATTAAAAAATCCCAGATACAATGGCTTTTCTTCTTTATAAACCGGCAAATAAATAGCATTTATATGCTGTTCTGAATTGTAATAATCGTCACTGTCGCAAGTTAAACCTCCTAACAATACCCTTTCATAAACATCATTCCATCGGTTTAAGGGCAATAAAATAAATCGTTTGTTTATGGCCCAACTGTCTGGCAATGTAGTGATAAATGAGGAATTTATCATATTCCATCTTTCTCTGTCGTTTTGCTTTTTTTGGTATAAAACCTTATAAATGGCGCCGCCGCTCTCCCCTACTGTATAGCTTCCAAATTCCGTAAAAATATGTGGAACCTGAACTTCTGCATCCTCACAGGCTTCTTTTATCTGGCTAATAATTTCATTAACCATATAATCATAATCGTAATTGAATGCCAGAGAGTTTTTTATGGGAAATCCGCCGCCGATATTTAAACTGTCCAAACTTGGACAAATTCTTTTTAAACTGATGTAAACCTTCAAACATTTGCTTAATTCGTTCCAATAATAGGCATTGTCTTTTAT
>JAVVEF010000146.1:0-5919 GCA_032251275.1 Lutibacter sp. | reverse complement strand
GCAAATATACTGTTTACAATCATATAAATTTAAGAATTTTTGCTTAAATAAAGTGTTTAACTTAATCCTTTTAAAATTTTCATTTTATTTTATAAATGGTATATTCGCATTAAACATTAACCAAATTAATAATGAAAAAATTAAACATTCTATTCGTATTACTCTGTTTCTTTGCAAACTTTGCAGTTGCACAGGAACTTATTTCAGGAATTATCAAAGACACTTCAGGCGACCCCTTGCCTGGCGCAAGTGTAGTTGAAAAAGGCACTTCAAATGGTACTGTTACCGATTTTAACGGAAATTACAAAATATCCGTAGAAAAAGGAAAAACACTGGTTTTTAGTTTTATCGGATTTCAATCTCAGGAAATTGTTGTAACCAAAAACGTCATAAACGTGAGTCTGGAAAGCGGCGAACAGTTGAGGGAAATTCAAATTGTTGGCTCGCGTAGCATAAAAAGAACAGTTACAGATTCCCCTGTTCCTGTTGACGTTATTGATGTAAAAGAATTAGCAACAAAAAACGGAAATGTTGATTTAACTCAAATTTTACAATATGCAGCACCGTCATTTAATGCTACAAAACAATCAGGGTCTGATGGCGCTGACCACGTTGTACCGGCATCGTTAAGAGGACTTGGTCCTGACCAAACTTTGGTATTGATCAATGGAAAAAGAAGACACCAGTCTTCACTTGTCAATATTTTTGGAACGCGCGGCAGAGGAAACTCCGGAACAGATTTAAATGCCATTCCGGTTGCTGCCATAAAAAGAATTGAAGTTTTAAGGGATGGCGCTTCCGCTCAATACGGTTCAGATGCTATTGCAGGTGTAATTAACATTGTATTAAATGATGTCACTGATGGATTAGTTGGTGGAGTTACCTATGGAGCATACAGCACTGCAATTGGTGAAGGTTGGGAAGAAGAAACGGGAGAAACTTTGCACAATGTGGAAGGAAAAAACAGATTGGATGGAAAAGATAAAAAATTTGATGGTGAAACCACTAAAATTGACTTGAACTATGGTGTTAAGGTAGGAGAAAAAGGATTTATCAACTTTACCACTGAATTACTGACACAAGAAAAAACATTGCGCCCAGGTTTTGATTGGAGAAAAGGATATGGAAGCGCCGCTGTTGATGCTTTCAGTTTTATGGTGAACTCTTTAGTTCCTATTAATGATAATACTGAAATATATGTCTTTGGAGGCAGAAGCTTTAGAGATATTAATGCCAACGCATTTTCAAGAAGCAGTTTTGCAGATGGTGATAACCGTTCAGTTCCAAGTTTATATCCTAACGGATTTACCCCGCAAATTACCTCAAACATTACCGACGTTTCTGTTTCTGCCGGTCTCAAACACAGTATGGCTAATGGATGGAATCTTGATTTTAACAATACTTTCGGTAAAAACAAGTTCCACTATTATATCAAAAACTCAAATAATGCTTCCTTGAAAGATGCTTCACCAACTGATTTTAATGCCGGTGGTCATAGCTTGTCACAAAATACCACTGGGATAGATTTCAATAAATATTTTGAAGAAGCCGCAAGCGGAATCAGCCTTGCTTTTGGAATGGAATTTAGAACAGAAAACTTTTTGATTTTTTCAGGAGAAGAAGCTTCTTATGCCTTATATGATGAAAACGGTATAGCAATTACAAATCCTGCGACACAAACTGTTGCAACTGATTCTAACGGAGATGAACTTCCGGGTGGTTCTCAGGGATTTCCTGGGTATAGTCCTGATAATGAAGTTGACAGAAGCAGAACCAATGTGAGCTTTTATGTTGATTCTGAAATTAATTTAAGTGATAATTTCTTAGCGGCAGGAGCTTTACGTTATGAGAATTATAGTGATTTTGGAAGCACTTTTAACTACAAATTGGCTAGTAGATTAAAAATCAACGAAAACTTATCATTTCGTGGTTCTGTATCTTCAGGATTTAGAGCGCCTTCTTTAACCCAGCTTTACTACAACTTAAAATTTACAAATATTGTTGCCGGAGAATCTGTTCCTTCATTGCTTTCAGCTAACAATAGTACGGTAACAAAAGCATTTGGCATAGAGCAACTGAAAGAAGAAACGGCATTAAATGGCAGTATTGGATTTACCTTTAACAAAGGAGGCTTTTCTGCTACTATAGATGCTTATTCAATTAGTGTGGATGACAGAATTATTCTTACAGATAATTTTACTGATCAGGCAATTTTAGGTCCATTAAAAGTGGATGCGGCTCAATTTTTTGCGAATGGCGTTGATACAAGAACTCAGGGAATTGACTTAGTGCTAACATACAAAACGACTATTGATGATCATAGTTCGCTGAATATTGGCTTAACCGGGAATATTAATGACTTGAAAATTGATAAAATCCACAATGGAAATTTAAATGAATTTACATTTTTCAGCCCGTTTTCAAGAGCTTATTTAAAAGCTGCGGCACCTGATTATAAATTTGGTTTGAATTTAGGATATACAATTAACAAATTTAGTGTAAATACAAATTTAACTAAATTTAGTGAAGTTAAATTACAGGATTTTCAATGGGTAGATTCACCTCCAACAACACAAAGTGAAGCTGATGCTTTATATGCCGTTGCAACTGATGTTTACAAAACAAAAATGGTGATGGACTTAAATATTTCCTATGAATTTTCTGAAGGATTAACTTTTACCATAGGAAGTACTAACCTGTTTAACACCTACGCCACTCCTCAATTTGATGGATGGACTGATCAAGGAAGTTTAATGGATTCAGTTCAAATGGGTTCTGATGGTGCTTATTTCTTCGGAAGAATTGGTTTTAAACTATAAAATTTAAATTTCAGATAATAAAAAAGAAGGTGTGTTTCTCAAAATACACCTTCTTTTTTTATCTAAAAAAATTTGATTAGCATAGTGGCAAGGGGTTTTAACCCCTTGTTGAAACAGAACTACGAATGCAATTCTAAATATTTATCCACAAATATTTTAATGCCATCTTCAATATTTGTCTCAGGCTTAAAATCAATATAGTTGAATAAACTTTCCACATTGGCATAAGTGCTTTGCACATCGCCAGGCTGCATCGGTTTAAACACCATTTTTCCTTTTTTATCCAGCGCTTTTTCAATGGCTTTTATAAAATCCATTAAGGCAACCGGACTGTTATTTCCAATATTGAATAACTGATA
Organism: Lutibacter sp.; assembly: GCA_032251275.1. GTDB lineage: Bacteria > Bacteroidota > Bacteroidia > Flavobacteriales > Flavobacteriaceae > Lutibacter. The sequence continues at coordinate 2,741 of JAVVEF010000146.1, read as the reverse complement.
CGGTTTTGTGCTTTTTGAAGAAGTTGGTTTTTTAGGGTCAAACTCAGGGTTATTTGCTTTTGGCGCCAATGGCAATAATCGTTTGACACTTTCAACAATATCGCCAACATAGGTAAAATCACGACTCATATTTCCGTTGTTGAACACTTCAAATTCTTTGTCCTCAATAATGGCTTTGGTAAAAATATGCAGCGCCATATCCGGCCGTCCCCAAGGGCCATACACCGTAAAAAACCGCAATCCGGTTGAAGGAATGTTGTATAAATTCGCATAAGAATGCGCCATCATTTCATTGGCTTTTTTACTGACGGCATACATTGCCAGCGGATGATCGGTACAATTGTCTTCCTGAAAAGGAATGTCTTCACTCAATCCATAAACGGAACTTGAAGAAGCAAACAACAAATGTTCCACAGGAAAAGCCCTGCAACTTTCCAAAATATTTAAGAATCCGGTAATGTTGCTGTCAACATAAGCGTGCGGGTTTTTCAATGAATACCTCACGCCTGCCTGCGCCGCCAAATTCACCACAAAATCAAATTGCTGTTCTTTGAAGAGATTTTTGAGAGGCTGTAAGTCCGTTAAATCTAATTTTATAAAGGAAATCGAAGCTAATTTTTGCAGAATATTATATTCAATGGTTTCAGTCTCAAAACCCAGGTCTTTTAACCGATCATATTTTAATTGAGGATCATAATAATCGTTAATATTGTCCAATCCAACCACTTCATAATTCGATTTCACCAACAATTTTGCCAAATGATGGCCAATAAAACCAGCCATTCCGGTAATTAATACTTTCTTCATTTAAATGAGATTGGATTTATAATTCAAACAAAAATAAAACTAATTAGCCAAACCGCTCAATTGTGCCCGATTTATTTCAGAAAGAATGCTAAAAAATTGAAATATACTGCCTAAATTTGACCTGTAAATTGAAAAAAAATGAACAAACAATTAATAGAATGCGTACCAAATATCAGTGAAGGACGCGATATTGACAAAATAAATGCCATTGCGACCGTTGTTGAAACTGTTGAAGGTGTTAAATTATTGGATGTTGATCCAGGAAAAGCAACCAACAGAACGGTCATTACTTTTGTTGGCGAACCGGAAAATGTGATTGAAGCCGCATTTAGGCTGATCAAAAAAGCTGCAGAATTAATTGATATGAGCAAACATTCCGGCGAGCATCCTCGTTTTGGCGCCACCGATGTTTGTCCGCTCGTGCCAATCTCCGGAATTACCTTGGAGGAAGCAGCAGTTTACGCCCATAAATTGGGGAAACGCGTTGGCAAAGAATTGGGAATTCCCGGTTATTATTATGAAAATGCCGCGACAAGTGAAACACGCAAAAACTTGGCCAATTGTCGTGCCGGAGAATATGAGGGCTTAAAAGAAAAATTGGTAAATACGGATTGGAAACCAGATTTCGGTCCTGCAGAATTTAACGAAACTGTGGCAAAATCGGGCGCTATCGCGATATCAGCACGCGATTTTTTAATTGCCTACAACATCAATTTAAACACCACATCAACCAGACGCGCAAATGCCATTGCTTTTGACATTCGTGAAGCCGGAAGGGTAAAATATGAAAACGGCGTTTCAGGAAAAGTGATGCTGGATAAAAATGGAGAACCTGTTCGCATTCCCGGAAAATTAAAAGCCGTTAAAGGAATTGGCTGGTATATTGAAGAATATGGAATTGCACAAATTTCCTATAATTTGACCAATATCAACATCACGCCAATGCACATTGCATTTGATGAAACCGAAAAATGTGCCATTGAAAGAGGTTTGCGCATCACAGGATCGGAATTGATTGGATTAATTCCTTTAAAAGCAATGTTGGATGCCGCAGATTATTTCTTGCGGAAACAAGAACGTTCTTTAGGTATTTCTGAAGCAGAAAAAATAAAAATCGCCGTAAAATCTTTGGGATTGGATGATTTAAAACCTTTCAACCCTAATGAAAAAATTATTGAATATTTACTTAAAGACGATACAAAAAAACTGATTGATCTTACAGTAAGCGGCTTTGCCGAAGAAACTGCCGCAGAATCGATTGCGCCAGGAGGCGGCTCCATTTCGGCGTATGTTGGTGCTTTAGGCGTTTCCTTGGGAACGATGGTTGCCAATTTATCGGCGCACAAAGCCGGTTGGGATGATAAATGGGAATTCTATTCAGATTGGGCTGTAAAAGGCCAGGCCTACAAAAATAAATTATTGCAATTGGTGGATGAAGACACCAACGCTTTTAATAGAATTATCGACGGATTCAGAATGCCGAAAGCAACTGATGAGGAAAAAGAAGCGCGCAAACAGGCAATAGAAAAAGCGACTATTTACGCGACGGAAATTCCGTTTCAGGTGATGGAAACCGCTTATAATTCTATGGAAGTGATGCAGGCGATGCTAAAAGAAGGTATGCAAAGTTCCATTTCCGATGCCGGAGTAGGCGTCTTGTGTGCAAGAACTGCCGTTGTTGGTGCCTATTTTAATGTAAGAATTAACGCAAAAGACATCAAAGACAGGGTTTTTGCAGAAGAAATTATAGCCAAAAGTGAAGCCATCTATAAAAAAGCTTTGGCTGTTGAAAAAGAGGTCATGGATTTTATCTTTTCGAAAGTTTAAAAAGCAATATTTCTGCAAGGAATAGAGAAAATAGAATATAGAAAAGAGACTAAAAAAGGTTAAAATAAAACTTCAACAGTTTGATTTTAACCTTTTACTTTTAACTT
>JAVVEF010000145.1:0-5989 GCA_032251275.1 Lutibacter sp. | reverse complement strand
AAAAAGTATCAATATGTTTTGGTACGGAAGCCGCAATTTCAGCAATTAATTCATCACTTATAATTCCGGGGCCACTTGGCATATGACCCACCAAACCCAAAGCGGAAGCGCCTGCATTTATGGCGAATTTTGCTTCGCTCAGACTACTGATGCAACAAATTTTAATGTGCGTTTTTTTCATTTAACCGCCAATGGTAGACATACTTTCTGAAACAGCATTTCCTCGCGAATCTTCCGCTATAAAACCGTTTTCAGGTTTGTGGTGAACGGCATCAATAAACAGTTGCTTCAATTCATCATCGCTTGCGCCATTTCTTATGAAATCACGAACGTTAAAAACGCCGCCATCAAACAAACAGTTTTTAAACAAGCCTGTGGAAGTAATGCGAATTCGGTCGCAATCGTTGCAAATAGTGCGCGTAAATGCGGGAATAATACCAAAAGCTCCCTGATAATTCGGAATGCGATAATTTATGGAAGTGGAAGATTTTTTTGATAAAATAGGTTCAATATCCGAATACTGATTTTTGATATGATTCAGAATTTTTTTAAAATTCCAAACTTCAGAAATATCCCTTTGCCCTTTTCCGTTAAAAGGCATTTCTTCAATAAAACGAACGGCAACGTCCTTATTTTTTGTGAGTTCAATAAAATCGATAATCTCATCGGTATTCACGCCCGACTGCACTACAACGTTTAATTTTAATTTCAAGTTGCTTTTTTCAAGCTTTTCAAAAGTGTCGTAAACACTGTCAAAAACATCACGCCGCGTAATTTTTGCAAATTTTTCCTTCTGAAGGCTGTCCAAGCTTAAATTAATGGCATTGATTTTATAGGCTTCCAGTTTATCAATATGGTTTGAAATTAAAGCGCCGTTGGTGGTGATGTTAATTTCCTCGAGTTTGTCATTAAAAGAAAGCGATTCCAAAAAATTCACAAAATCTTTTCGAACAAAAGGTTCGCCGCCGGTTAAACGCACTTTATTAACGCCTAATTCGGAAAGCACGCGTGTAATTCGGTACATTTCTTTATAGGAAAGCAATTCTGTTCGGTCAACAATATCAATTCCTTGGGCTGGCATGCAGTATTGGCAACGCAAATTGCAACGGTCGGTTACTGCCAATCGCAAATAGGTGATTTTTCTTCCGAATTTGTCTAATAACTCCATTAATTCAGGGTAATTTTATTTCTTCCCAATATTACTGTTTCGTCTTTTTCCAGTTTTTCCAAAATCCTTGATATTGCTTCCCGGGAAACCTTTAAGTCGCGCGCAATGTCAAAATGCTTTTTATTGATGGTGTTTTTATCGGTTGTTAAACTGGTGTATTCCAAATATTTTATCAACCTGAACTCTAAATTTTCAAAAGCGATGTCATTAATTTTTTCAATTAAATAAGCCGTTTGCTGATGATTCAATTTAAAATAAAAAGAACGCCACGTGCTGTATTTTAAAAACCACGAAATTACAACTTTTGCAGGAATTGCTATGTATGTTACGTTACTTTCAGCTTCAAGCCTAATTTCACATTTTTTGTTTTCGATGGCGTAAGTTATGGCAATGGCGCTGGTTTGTTTTGGTTTTAAATAATGCAAAAAAATGCCATTTCCTTTTCCGTCGCGTCGTTTTACTTTTACAATTCCGGAAACAATTAGGGGAATAAACTCAATATCAGTTCTAACATCAATAATTATTTTATCTGCCTCAACAGATTTTAAAATACCATTATTGCAAATTTCAGTCCGTAAATTTTCTTCAAATATATCTGAAAAATTAGCTGCAACAATGTCGTGTATTTTCATTCCTGTTAATGAGGTAATTTATCTTTATACAATCCGTAAAAAAAGGCACCCAAAGTAGCGCCGAAAATAACCACAAAAATGGAAACCACACCTTTTCCTATGAGCACAAACATGGGGCCCGGACAAGCGCCGGCCAATGCCCAGCCCAATCCAAACAAAATTCCACCCAAAAGATTGCGGTACAATCCTTCTTTCTTTGGTGTCACATGAATTTCTTCGCCTTCAAAAGTTTTAACCATCTTTTTCTTGAATAAAAACATGCTAATCATCCCCAAAAATATAGCAGATCCAATAATTCCATACATATGAAACGACTGGAACTTAAACATTTCGTATATTCTGTACCATGAAATTACTTCAGACTTGCTCATCACAATTCCGAAAAGAATACCCACTAAAAAAAATTTTATATGCTTCATCGCCTAAAATATTAGGGGTAAAATTAACCAAGTCATTACCAAACCTCCAATAAAAAAACCTATTACGGCAATTAATGACGGTAGTTCTAAATTGCTTAGACCGACAATTGCGTGGCCGGATGTACAACCTCCAGCCCACCGTGCACCAAAACCAACCAAAAAACCTGCGACAATTAAGATTAAAAAACCTTTTAAAGTAAGCATTGTATCAACACTGAAAATCTCATCGGGTAAATAAGATTGGGCTGCATTCATAATACCAATATCAGCCAAATCTTGAACTGTTTGCGGATTTATGGCAACAGCATCGGTTGTAGTTAAATAATTTGAGGCGATAAAACCGCCAACGATGGATCCGGCAATAAATATTAAATTCCAAAGATTGTCTCTCCAGTCAATTTTAAAATAGTTGACAAATTTTCCTGCGCCGCCAATCGAACAAAATGTTTCCAAATTTGATGACACACCAAATCGTTCACCAAAATAATATAGCAAAAACATGATAAACGAAATTATAGGACCGGCAACATACCATTCCCAAGGTTGTGTTATAAAATTCATAATCTAATTATTTAAAACTCTCAAAAATATCCAATAATTAAGATTAATTTGTGATTCACATCACATAAATTAAAATTGTAAAATCTCAATCTTATTTCGAAGCAGTTTAATTTTCCCTTCATTTTCAAGTTGTTTTAGCAGCCTTGAAATAACAACACGGGAAGTATGCATATCGTATGCGATATCCTGATGCGTGGTGTTCAGTGATGTTTCTCTCATAATTTGAGCTTTGTCTGTCAAATATTTGTACAATCGTTCGCCCATTTTCATAAAAGCCAGACTGTCGATGGTTTCCATCATTTCATTCAGACGAATGTTATAGCTTTCAATTACAAAATTTCTCCATGATTTATATTTCACCAGCCACTCATCCAGTTTTTCCTTCGGAAGAAAAATGATTTCAGATTCTTTTTCTGCTATCGCCCTGATGCCGCACTTACCGTTTGTGATGGCACTTGCAAACGAACTGGCGCAAGTATCGCCGCGTTCTAAAAAATACAATAAAATCTCCTCGCCGTTTTTATCTTCCCGCACAATTTTAATGGCTCCTTCCAGCAACAAAGGAATGCCCTTCATTTTATCGCCTAAATCGACCAATATTTCATTTTCGCGCAATTTTTTATAAACCCCAACCTGAACGATTTCATCAATCAATTCTTTTTCAAAAACAAATGAATAATATTTTTCTAATTTTTCTCTCATTTCGCTATAAATTCTAAAATTTTGGCGGTTGCTCCTGTTTTTTCAACCACCTGTTTTTTTGCCTTATCTCCAGTTTTCAGCCTCAATTCTTCTGACTGAAAAAATTTATCTAAATGTAAAGATAATTCTTTAGAATTATCCACAACAAAGCAGGCCTTATTTTTAACCAAATCAATGGCTTCATTAAATTTATGATAATTTGGTCCAATAAGTATTGGAATACCAAAAGTTGCCGGTTCCAAAACATTGTGAACACCGGTTTTTGTGAATCCGCCACCAACATATGCAATTGTTGCGTAACTGTAAATCTTGGTCAGAATTCCGACAGTGTCAATGATAAAAACCTGATAATCAGAAAGATTTTTAGTACCCTTTTCTGAAAACAAAATCACTTTTTTTGTAATGCAGTTTTTCAGATCTAAAATATCCTTTTGGTTGATATTGTGCGGGGCAATTATAAATTTTTCGTTTTCCGAAGCCTTGTTGTTGATATAATCCACCAGCATCATTTCATCTTCTTTCCAAGTACTTCCGGCAACAAGCGTGTATTTATTGTCGATAAATTCTTCTATAAAAGGCAGTTTGTTGTTTTGTTGCGTAATTTCAAAAACACGGTCAAAACGCGTATCGCCGCTGACGGTAACATTATTGAAATTGATGCTGTTCAGCAATTCTTTAGAGTTTTCGTCCTGCACAAAAAAATGCGAAAAAGTTGTTAATGATTTCCGCATCCAACCGCCGTAGGATTTAAAAAACAACTGATTTTCCCTGAATATTCCGGAAATCAGCAACGTTTCAATATTTCGTACTTTAAGTTCTTTCAATAAATTTGGCCAAAATTCATATTTTACAAAAATGGCCAATTGCGGATGAACAATATCAAGAAATCTTTTTGCATTTTGAGCGGAATCTAAAGGCAAGTAGCAAACCACGTCGGCAAATTCATAATTTTTTCGAACTTCATAGCCTGATGGCGAGAAAAAAGTGAGCACCACTTTTTTGGTAGGGAATTTTACTTTTAACTTTTCAATAATTGGCCTTCCCTGCTCAAATTCTCCCAAAGAAGCGCAGTGCATCCAAATCACCTCATCGGTTTCTGCAATTGCTTGTTCTAATTTGGCATAAGTCTGCTTTCTTCCATCAATAAAAAGTTTGATTTTTTTATTGAAAAGCGCCGTTATTTTTAAAAAAAATCCGGCAAACAAAATTAGTAAGTCGTATACAAAATACATAAGCGCAAATGTAGTAAATAGCGCATAAAAAAAAGCCCAAAATTAAATTTTGGGCTTTTAAAATATTTTAAATCTAGTTGTTATGCTTCGATTGGATCGATAGAAACAAATGATTTATTGTCTTTTCTTTTTGAGAATTTCACCAAACCGTCCACTCTAGCGTGTAAAGTATGGTCTTTTCCCATATATACGTTTTCACCGGGATGGTGTTGAGTTCCTCTTTGACGAACAATAATGTTCCCTGCAATTGCAGCTTGTCCACCAAATATTTTTACTCCTAGTCGTTTCGATTCCGATTCCCTACCGTTCTTCGAACTACCTACTCCTTTTTTATGTGCCATGACCTTATGGTTTTAAAATTTTGGTTCTTATTTAGTTAATGCTTCAATTAATTCTGCTTTTTTCAAAGAAGTGTATCCTTCAATACCTTTTTCTTTAGCCAAAGCTTTTAATTCAGCAACAGTCATTGATTCGAAATCAACAGAAGCGGTCTCTTTTACTGCTTCAACTTTAGCTTTAGGTGTTTCTTTTTTGGCAGCGGCTTTTTTTGTGGCGCCAGCGGCAAAAATACCTTCAACTTGAATTTCAGTTAAAGCCTGGCGATGTCCATTCTTTTTTCTGAATCCTTTTCTACGTTTCTTTTTGAAAACGATTACTTTATCACCTTGAAGGTGACCTAAAATTTTGGCCGTTACTTCGGCTCCATCTATAGCTGGGGCGCCAACTGTTATAGTACCGTTATCGCCTACAAGAAGAACTTTATCAAAAGAAACACTTGCTCCTTCTTCTTCGTGTAAACGGTGTACGTAAACTTTTTGGTCTTTTGCTACTTTAAACTGCTGCCCTGCTATCTCTACAATTGCGTACATAAGCTTTGTTTTTATTCGCTTTATTAATTAAATTGATTGCCTTTTCTACTTAGGCGGGTGCAAATATATGTCTTTTTTCTTATTTCTGCAAAACAAATTCACTTCAAATAAATCGCTCATTTTTAGCTTTTTAAAATTTGGGAACAAAATTTAAAATTGCAGGAATCCGACCCAATCATATTTTGGCGTTCCCGCCGAAAAGGCGGGCGTGCTTTACACTGCAATCTTTTTTTCGGCGTAAAACCTCAAAAAAGGATTTTCGTTTCAATCACTATCGCAACCTAAATTAAAAAGAATAATTTCAATTGACAATTATAACTTTATACACTGCTTATTCCCAAAAGTTATAGTATTCCCTTAAATCCGCAGGTTTCATTTAAAAAGAAAAGGAAAAGCTTCTAAAAAC
>JAVVEF010000144.1:0-6003 GCA_032251275.1 Lutibacter sp. | reverse complement strand
AATATTTATATTAGTATCCTACAAAAGTTTATTATGAGAAAGCTGATTATTTTAAAATTGATTGTTGATTTATTTTGGATCTTATCATTACCAACTATACCTCTTATCTTAATTTTTATTCCTTATAGCTTTATTACTGCTGATTTTAATTATTTTCCATTCAAAATAAATGGAGCTGAGATTGAAGTTTTCGATTTGGGAACGAAAATTATTTTGACAGTTATGCTGCTTTCATATTTGTTGTTAATTTATTGCATTTATCTTTTTAGAAAAGTTCTTGGTTGTTTTGTAAGAGTTAAAATATTTGATGAAATGGTTGTTAATAACTTTAAAAAAATAGGAAATTTATTGGTGCTATCTTCGATTCTTATTGGTGTTCCTTCTTTTTTCTATAAAATATATTATATGCAAAAAATTAGTTTGGAGCTGGGTATCAGCCCTTTTATTTTTTTACTTTGCTTAGGATTTTTCTTTATTATTTTAAGTGAAATATTTAAAATATCAAGAAATATGAAAGAAGAAAATGATTTAACCATATAGCGATGCCAATAATTGTAAATTTAGATATCATGCTTGCCACCAGAAAAATGAGAAGCAAAGATTTAGCTGAAAAAATTGGAATTACCACGGCCAATCTTTCTGTTTTAAAGTCGGGAAAAGCCAAAGCTATTCGCTTTTCTACATTAGAAGCAATATGTGAAACGTTGGCTTGCCAGCCATCCGACATTTTGGAATTTTCGCCAAATACAGCACGGTAACTTACTTAACATTTGTCTTTTTTCAACAAATATTGTAAAATATTAATTGCGTCCATCATTAATTAGGGCTAACGGTCTTGTATTTTTTCCAATATTGCATCAATATAAAAGTACAAATAAGCGATGAGGAAATTCCTTCGATCAAAATGGCAAAAGTGATCAGAATTGGGTTTAAATTACTGCCCCAAATTTTTAAATTCTCAATAGTGCTAATTAGGGTTGGGTCAATAAAGGAAAGATAAATATTTAAGGACAATCCCAATAATATGATGGCCAAAAATGAAGTGGCAAAACCAACATATAAATTTTTGACATAGTCATTTTCATGATTTGTAAAGATATTTTTTTTGATGGCATTATTACTGCCCCAAAATACAAAAATAAAATTCAACAATCTAAATTCGGTAATCTGTTCAAGATTGAGGAATTTCATCAAGAAGAAAAATAAAACAATGCCAAAATATATTTTTGAGGCATTTATCAGAATGATTTTTTTTGTATTCATCATGTTAAAACTTAAGATTATAAACTCTTAGTCTCCTAAACAGGCAAAAAATTACTTAAAATTTAAAAATTATTGGTTTTTTTTTGGCATTTTTGAATTTTAATAATCAATAAACAATTCGTATTTAATAATAAGACAGGATAAAACTTTATTAATAAGTCTGATTGATTTTGTAACTTTAACAACTCAATCAATTATTTTCATGCCATCGTATATAAATTTAATTCAGTCGAAACTGCCCAATGTGCCAATATCTATTTTCTCAGTAATGAGTGCTTTGGCAGCTGAAGAAAATGCCCTAAACTTATCTCAGGGATTTCCAAATTTTAAAAGTGATTTAAAGCTGATTGAATTGGTGAATAAAGCGATGGTTAACGGTAAAAATCAGTATGCGCCAATGCCCGGAATTTTAAGTTTGAGAGCAGCCATTGCTGAAAAAATGTATAATTTATATGGCGCTACATATCATCCGGAAACGGAAATAACCATAACGGCAGGCGCCACCCAGGCAATTTTTACAGCGATTGCATCTGTGGTGCACAAAGATGATGAAGTCATTATTTTTAAACCGGCCTACGATTGTTACGAACCAACCATCGAACTTTTTGGCGGAAAAGCAATTTCGGTGCAATTAAATCCGGAGGATTTCAGTATTGACTGGCAAAAAGTGAAAGGCTTGATTACGGATAAAACCAAGATGATCATCATCAATTCTCCGCACAATCCATCCGGCAGAATCTTGTCAAAAGGCGATATGCAACAAATGGAAGCGTTGTTTAAAAACACCAATATTTTATTGCTGAGCGATGAGGTTTATGAGCACATTATTTTTGACGGCGAAAAACACCAATCGGCAGCGTTGTTTCCTGCTTTGGCTGAAAGGGCTTTTATTGTGGCTTCCTTCGGAAAAACATTTCACAATACGGGTTGGAAAGTGGGTTATTGCGTTGCGCCATCCTATTTAACAGAAGAATTTAGAAAAGTGCATCAGTTTAACGTGTTTAGCGTAAATCATCCCACGCAGGTTGCACTGGCCGAATATTTAAAAAATCCCAATCATTATTTGGAGTTGGGCGGTTTTTATCAGCAAAAAAGAGATTTGTTTTTAAGTCTGCTGAAAGATTCCCGTTTCAATTTCAAACCTTCAAAAGGAACCTATTTTCAATTGTTGAATTTTTCGAAAATAACAGCGGAAAGCGATGTTGATTTTGCCATTAAATTGACAAAAGAACAGAAAATTGCTTCCATACCAATTTCGGTATTTAATGAAGCCGGTTTAGACACCAAAGTACTGCGTTTTTGCTTTGCAAAAACAGATGAAACCTTAAAAAAAGCAGCAGAAATATTATGCAACATTTAAAAATATTGATTTTACAAGCTGATTTGGTTTGGCAAAATTCAGCCGAGAATCTGAAAAACTTTTCAGAAAAGATTCATCAAATAAACGAACAGGTTGATCTGATTGTTTTGCCAGAAATGTTTACAACCGGTTTTAGCATGCATCCTCAAAAAATTGGTGATACCATGCACGGAGAAACGGTTAAATGGATGCGAAAAACTGCTTCCGAAAAAAATGCTGCGATAGCTGGAAGTGTCATTATTTATGAGAATAACAGTTTTTATAACCGATTTTTATTTGTGCATCCATCAGGAGAAATTAATTTTTACGACAAGCGACATTTATTCACCTTGGCCGGTGAAGATAAAGTGTATGAAAGCGGTAAAGAAAAACTCATCGTAAATTACAAAGGCTGGAAAATTTGTCCGCTCGTTTGTTACGATTTGCGTTTCCCGGTTTGGGCTCGCAATACAGAAGACTATGATTTGTTAATTTATGTTGCCAATTGGCCAAAAATAAGAATTGCTGCCTGGGACACTTTGTTAAAAGCTCGTGCCATTGAAAATATGTGTTATACCATTGGCGTGAACCGCGTTGGCGTTGATGCCAATAATTACGAATACAGCGGCCATTCGGCAGCGTTTAACAGTTTGGGCGAACAAGTAGCCGAAACGCAAGAAAATAAACAAGAAACAGTTGTTTTTACCTTGGATAAAAACCATATTTCCGAAATAAGAAACAAGCTTGGATTTTTAAATGACAGAGATACTTTTGAAATTAAAAGTTAATAAGTTTAGACCCTGAATTCATTTCAGGGTCTTTATTATTTATTAGGTCAAAGGATTTAGCCATATAAACGGATATTTTGTATCGGGAACCACAATACGTTCTGTGATTCGATACATACGTTCGGGCAGTTTCAACAAATATTCCCTGGCTTTTTCGGCTTCATCCGTCAATCCGGTAATTTTGTCAATGGCCCAAGTTTCATTCAGTTTTTTAAGAATGTCCACATAATCGAAACCGGTATAAACGCCTGCGCGTTGTGCCACAGTTGAAAATTGGCTGAAGAGTGTTCCTTTTTCTTCAAAAGAATGTCGTAAGTGATAAGCGGGCATCACAATTTTGTGTTTCATCATATATTGAAAAGCCAGCATCATTTCACTTGGATCATATGTAAAAATTTGTTTTACAAATTCGGTATAGGCCAAATGATGGCGCATTTCATCGCCGGCAATAATTTTCGATATTTTCGCCAATAAAGTATGTCCGTTTTTACGTGCAATTTTTGCCACATTGTTATGGGAAATGTAAGTAGCCAATTCCTGAAAACTGGTATAAACAAAATTTTTGTAGGGATCGCGTCCGGTGCCAATATCCATTCCATCAGCGATTAAATGTTGGGTGGTAATTTCAACTTCACGCATATTTACCCGACCCGACATATAGATATATTTGTTGAGCACATCACCGTGACGGTTTTCTTCACTCGTCCAGGCGCGTATCCATTTTGCCCAGCCGTTATCGCTTCCGTTATTGCTGTGTTGCGAAATTCCTTCAACATCAAGCAGCCACGATTCGTAGGTTGGCAATGCTTCTTCTGTAATGGTATCACCAACCAAAACAGTCCAAAAATCATCATCTAATTCTTTGGAGATTTCTCTTATTTCTTTAATTTCTTCAATAAATTTATCGCTTTGGGAATTGGGAAGAAAGTCGGTTGGCTGCCAAATTTTTTCGGGGGCTATCAAAAACTTTTCCACAAAAGTATCGATGCTTTTTTCCAAGGTTAGCATCACTTCTAACCTGATATTTTGTAATGACATAATTTTAATTTAGTAGTAATTGGCTAAATTACGGCATTTTTAACGGTATTTTCAACCTTTTCAAAAAGTTTCTCAAATTCTAGTGAATCTGCTTTGATGGGTTCGTGAAGTTCAAAAGTAATATTTACGCCAACTTCCAAAGGGAACATCCCGTATCTGTTCAATTTCCAGCAATTGTTAATGGTCATTGGAATTACGTAGGCAGAAGGCGCAAATTTGGTGAGCATTTTTAGGCCATTTTCAGAAAAACGTTTAGGAACGCCATCTTTACTTCTGGTGCCTTCCGGAAAAATGACTGCCGAATAATTGTTTTTTTCAATGTATTGTCCAAATTCTTTGAGCGCTGTTAAAGCTTGCCGGGAATCATTTCTGTCGATTAAAACCGATCCGCCATGGGTTAAATTATACGAAACACTTGGAATGCCTTTTCCTAGCTCCATTTTTGAAACAAACTTTGGGTGGTGTTTTCTCAAAAACCAAGAAATTGGAGAAATATCATTCATGCTTTGATGGTTTGAAACTACAATCAACGGCACATTTTCAGGAATTGGGTATTTGCTGATATATTTTATGCGCGTTCCTAAAATATACAGAAGGTAAGTTAAAGTCCCATTCATCAAATCTACCGCAATTTTATGGCCTCGATATTTTCCCAGGTTATAGCCGAGCCACTGCAATACATGAAAAATAAGAAGAAAACTCCCGAAAAAAAAGTAGAAGATAACTGAAAGAATGTAAGCTAAAAGTTTTTTCATCTGTTTAAATTTTATTTTTTAGCTGTAACAGCTGCTGTTCGCCATTAATCATTCCTTTGTGTATCAAAATTTGTTATGCTCGTTTCATAATTAAAAAAAATCCGAAGCCAATTGGCTTCGGATAGAAACTTTATTAGTTAGAAAACCATAAATTCCAAGGAATTACAGCTAGAATAAGGACTAAGGCAATTCCGTAATAAATGGCAATTGTCTTAAATTTTGCAGCATCTGCTGTTTTCTTTTTATGTTTTGAAAATCCGATAGTAATTAAAGCAATGGCAATAATAATCAGCAATGGATGCTCAATCAAAGGTTTTCTCAGCTCACTGTTTTTCATCACTTCACCCATACCAACATTTCGCATCGTTTCATAATAAAGAGAAGTATAATAAGCAATAAAGCCGAATATCAATTGAATGTGTGCGGTAATTAAGGTGAATAAAGAAATACGTAAATCTTTGGCTTTAAATTCTTTTTTTGAAGCTAACCCAATAATTGCATTTATAACGGCAATTACTAAAATTAACAATACAAGGTAAGCCCAATAAGAATGAATCATTTTAGTCATAGTAAATATGTTTTTTAGTTTGAAGCAAAAATAGGGAAATTAAATTAAATTAATTATTCAAAAAAAGGAATCTATTAACCCGACGGCATTATATTTATAGTGTTGATTAAGCTGCATATTTTATGTCTTAACCATTTTTGAACCCTTTTAGAACATTGCTCATAAGCCTTTTTCTTTGGCTTTTGTGGGGTAAAACTCCATTTTCGCAGATAATCTCCCATTGTATTTATTGCTAAAACAACGCCAAACGCT
>JAVVEF010000143.1:0-6006 GCA_032251275.1 Lutibacter sp. | reverse complement strand
AAGACATACAATATGCTGCTTAATAAATTTTCGTTATATTGCCGTCAGGTTAATAGCTACAAGTGATTTAAGCTTAGACCACAAAAGCCTTTCTGCAATCTATGAAAAACGATGGAAAGTAGAAGGGTTCTTTCGCTCCATAAAAAATAATACCGCTTTTGCTAAAGCGCCAACAAAAACTATACAAACTCAGCAGGCACACTTTGTAGCCTCGATGATTGCCTATCTAAAACTTGAACGGCTAAAAATCAGGAACAATAAAAATCATTATGCGATGAAAAACGAAATTTGGCTTGCAGCTTCTAAAGCAGCTTGGGAAAAACTGGAAAAGTTATCAACACCTAAGATTTACTTGAAGGAAATTGCTGCGTAACATCAGTTAATTATTAAAGTCCATTTCAAATTATTATATTCAACAAACCGCGCATATAATTATTTATGGTAATTTTGTGTGCGTTTTTTAAAAATATTTCAACAAGCAAAACACCAATCAATTGAAACTACTAAACAACATAAAACTGTTTTTGATTCGAATTTCAGTTTTAAAAATTATACCAAAAAAAATTGGATTCGCTTTTTTATTAAAGGTGTTTTAGCGCTTGGCGTTTTATTTGTGATTTTTATTATTTCCGTTTATTTTGGCTTATTTGGCAGGGTTCCTACCAGTAAAGAAGTGAAACTTTTTAGAAATATGGAAGCTTCAGAGGTTTATTCCTCAGACAATGTATTGCTTTATCGCTTTGACAAAGAAAACCGCCTAAATATCCCTTTCGATTCTATTCCAAAACATGTGGTTGAAGCCCTTATCTCTTCAGAAGATTCCCGTTTTTACGAACATTCTGGCGTCGATTTAAAAAGTTTGATGCGCGTTATTGTAAAAACGGTAATCCTTAGGGACAAAAGTTCGGGAGGCGGAAGCACCATTTCACAGCAATTGGTGAAAAATTATTTTCCCCGAAATTCCTACTGGTTTTTGTCAACACCCATCAACAAGTTCGAAGAAATGGTGGCGGCTTACAAACTGGAAAGTCATTTTACAAAAGAACAAATCGTAGAATTTTATTTTAATACCGTTCCTTTTGGCGATACCGCTTTTGGCATTGAAAGTGCCGCACAGCGTTTTTTTAGTACTTCAACTTCTAATTTAACCATTGAACAAAGTGCTGTTTTGGTTGGCATGTTAAAGGCAACTTATACGTATAATCCCATAAAATTTCCTGAAGCTTCCAAAAAAAGAAGAGACATTGTGTTAAATTTAATGAGTCAGGAAAAATATATTTCCCAAAAATTTAAAGATTCTGTTACTGATCTTCCTTTGATTACAAAACCAAAAAAACTCTCGCGCCATCAGGGAAAAGCCAAGTATTTTACGGAGTATGTGCGTTTAATGATGAACGATTGGTTAGAAAATAACAAAAAACCAAGTGGCAAAAAATATGATTTATACAAAGACGGACTTAAAATTTACACGTCTTTAAATTTTGCGATGCAGCAATATGCCGAAAAAGCTGTCGCAAAAAGATTAAAACTTTTACAATATGAATTTGACCGTCAGTGGGGAAATGAAGACCCCTGGAACGAGGTGCCAATCGTTTTAACAAACGCCATCAAAAATTCGGATCGCTATAAAACACTAAAAAAAGCAGGACTGTCGGAAGCAATGATTCAAGACAGCCTTAACAAACCTGTGAAAATGAAAATTTTCTCGCACGACGGCGACAGAAATGTCACCATGTCACCGCTGGATTCTATAAAAAATTCATTGCGATTTTTACACGCAAGTTTTATTGCCTTGGAACCAAAAACCGGACACATTAAAGCGTATGTTGGAGGTATTGATGAAAATTATTTTCAGTATGACCACGTAACCACCAAAAGACAAGTTGGAAGTTCGTTTAAACCATTTGTGTATGCCGCAGCCATTGAAAATGGCATTTCACCTTGCGAAATGTATCCAAATGTTTTGATTAAATATCCGCAATACGAAGACTGGGAACCAAAAAACTCCGATTATATTTATGGCGGCGAATTTAGTGTATGGGGCGCGTTGGCGGCTTCCGTAAATACCGTTACGGTGCAACTTATGGAAAAAGTTGGCTTGCTAAAAATTATCAATTTAGCCAAAAATATGGGCATAGAAACAGAGCTTCCAGAGGTTCCTTCGCTGTCGTTGGGCACCGCCGAACTTTCCTTATTGGAAATGGCGAGAGCTTATACCACATTTCCCAATTACGGAAAACCAATGCACGAAGTGATTCTTCTTAAAATTGTGGACCGAGAAGGAATTACATTAAATATTTCACCTATAAAAGAAGCTAAAAATGTGTATTCAGAAAAAACGGGCGAAATTATGGTTGAAATGTTAAAACGTGTTGTTTTCCAAGGAATTGCCGCACCAATTAGATACGATTTTCAATTGTTTGGCGACATTGGTGGCAAAACCGGAACTTCTCAAAATCAAGCAGACGGCTGGTTTGTTGGGTTTACCTCAAACTTGGTTTTCGGCGCCTGGGTTGGTGCGGAAAATCCCGCAATTCATTTTAAAACGATGGAATTGGGCCAGGCATCGCACACCGCGCTTCCCATCAACGGCGAGTTTTTAAGAATGCTAAACAAGGATGTTTCCTTTCAATATTATTTGAAGCAAGATTTTAAGAAACCGTCAAAAAATACGCTAAAACTTTTCGATTGCCTGTCGCGTAAAAACGTGCCGCGTCCTGTAAAAGATACCATTGCAGATGTGGTAATCGATTCTTTAAACATTGAAAACGTAATCATCCCAAAAGACAGCGTTGCCATCGAGCAATAAAAACAGGAGTTAAATTCAAAAAATAGGTTGGGCGTTCCCGCCGAAAAGGCGGTCGGGCTTTCACTACTCGCTTTTTTTGGCTGTGAAAAGCATCCAAAAAATAGCTCAAACATGTCGTTCAATCCCTAACGCAGCTTGAGTTCATAATGAACATTTAAAAATATTAGAAAACACACCAAGGGAATTAATACCCTTGTTTTTTTGGCTGAACCTCTGTCTTCGGACTTCTGGCTTCCGACTTAAATTTCCTACAGCACCAGCAATCCGTGCGCCCTTAAAATATTGACGGGTTTGGAATACCAAAACAACTCGAAATCACCAAAATGGGTTTCGTAGTCTGATTTTAATGCTGAAAAAGTGAGCGATTCGTTATGGTAAACGGACAAGCGTTCCAGCATCCTCAAAAACCATTCGCCGTTTTCTTTGTCCATTTGCACCTGAAAGCTGTCATTTTTATCGTGAAAAGTGAGCTGAAGCTGTTGTTTTGATTTTCCTTTTTTAGATTTAGTTTGTTCCAAAACTAAAGGTGTTCCGCCCAACCAAATAATTTTAGCCGAAGGTTTTACCATAAAATACGGCTCCGCTTCCAGGCATTTTTGCATAAAATCATTTTTGATGCCGGTTTTCGGAATTTTAAAATCGAACCATTCCTGCAGTGGCAATTCAAAGCCAACGCCATGCATAAAATTGAAAATCGATTTTTTCAGCCCAAAACTAAATTTATCGTGGTTAATACCTGTTTTGTCCTTAAACTGAATGTCGTTGTTGGCAAAAGTAATTTCCTTGTAATCGGGAAAAATGCCGTATTCTGCTGGATTTAAACCAATCGGACTGTGGGTTGTCAACGCAAATTGATGCCAAAATCCCGATTTTATGGTGCCCAGTTCAAACAATTGCCGCACCATTTCAAGGCTGTCAACCGTTTCCTGCACCGTTTGTGTTGGAAAACCATACATTAAATAAGCGTGAACCATAATGCCGGCATTGGTGAAATTGTTGGTCACTTGCGCCACTTGCTCCAACGTAACGCCTTTTTTAATCAGTTCCAGCAATCGGTCAGAAGCCACTTCCAATCCGCCAGAAACAGCGATACAACCCGATTCTTTCAATAAAACACAAAGATCTTTGGTAAAACTTTTTTCGAAACGAATATTCGTCCACCAGGTCACCGTAATTTTCCTTCTGATAATCTCTATCGCAAGAGCCCGCATCAAGGCCGGAGGCGCGGCTTCATCCACAAAATGAAATCCTTTTTCGCCGGTTTGCGCGATGATTTGTTCAATGCGGTCCACCAACATTTTTGCAGCGATGGGTTCGTATATTTTAATGTAATCGAGTGAAATATCGCAAAAAGTGCATTTTCCCCAATAACAGCCGTGCGCCATCGTAAGTTTGTTCCAACGGCCGTCGCTCCACAAACTGTGCATCGGATTGGCGATTTCTATGACGGAAATATATTCGCTGAGCAACAAATCGGCATAATCCGGCGTGCCCACGTAAGCCTGTTTGTAATCATTTTTAACGGACAAATTGTTGTAAACCACTTTTCCATTTTCCTTCAAAAAAGTTCTTTTGAAGCACTTAAAATCAGGATTGTCCGCTAAAGGATGCAACACATTCGACAGCAACAATTCAACGGGCAATTCGCCGTCGTCCAAGGTAATAAAATCAAAGAAATCAAAAACCCGAACATCCATAACGCTTCGTAATTCCGTATTTGGGAATCCGCCGCCCATCGCCACTTTTAAATCCGGATGGTTTTTTTTAAGGAACTGTGCACAGCGAAAAGCACTGTACAAATTCCCCGGAAACGGAACGGAAAAACAAACCAGTTTTGGCTGAATTTCGTTTAACCTTGCATCCAGAATTTTTAACGCAATGGCATCAATAAAGGTAATTTCCTGTTGCAGATTTTCGTGCAGTTCGTTAAAATTATTGGCGCTTTGCCCCAATCTTTCGGCATAACGGCTAAAACCAAAATTTTCGTCGATGCATTCCACCATAAAATCGGATAAATCTTCAAGGTATAAAGTCGCCAAATGTTTTGCCTTATCCTGAATTCCCATATTTCCAAAAGCCCATTCCAGTTCATCAAGTTCAGAAAATCGCGAAGCTTCCGGAAGAAAATTTGAGGTGCAAATTTGTCGGGCGATCGTCTGGTTTTTTCCCTGCAAAAAACCCATGACATCGCCAATGGTTTTTAAATAATCGGCTTTTAACGCATAAATTCGCTGAGCGTTTTCGGAGACAATCCTGTTATTTTCAAAAGCAAAATCGAATAGTTTTTTCAAACTTTCCTTTGAAAAAAGTTCTAAAATAACCTCAATGCCCAAATCCATTTGAAAAGAACTGATGCCTTTTGTATTCAAAAACCCTTTCAAATAAGCCGTGGCGGGATAAGGCGTATTTAATTGCGTAAAAGGAGGCGTAATCAGTAAAATATCTTTCAAAATAGAGGTGTTGAAGCTGTTATATTATTGTTCCTTAAAACCGAATTGCCAATTTGGAAATCCGTTTTTAAATCAATGCTAAATATATGAAAATAGTTGGAGGTAAACAGTTCCTTATTTTCGTTACCATCGATTTATTAGGAAAGTAACGTAATTTTTTATATTATTGAAAAAATGATACTGTCAAATTCGGTCAACGTTATTTATGTGTAAATATTTAAAAATTGAAAATGTATAAAAATTCAGTTGACCCAAATGTATACTTAACATATAATCAGAAATATAACAACCTACCAAAATTTTATTTAAAGGTATGTTAACTTCATTTTATTTCAATAAACTTAAATAGTCAACTTCTCCTTTTATAAATATTTTTTTTGGTGAATCGACCCCATTGTAAAAAACAATAATACTTGAACTAAAACGTCCTATATTTTTAGCATCATAAACAACTATTAATTTTCCAGTTTGATTAGGGAGTATTATTTAACGTTCCCATTCGGTTACGGTACAGCCGCAACTTGTTTTAACATCTTTAATTAGAAAGAAAAGAAAATTTTAAAAGACGCTGGAATTAAATAATAAAATTATGGCAAAGAAAAAAATAATAATGACTGTTGAGAAAACTGACACAGGTTTTTCTGCTTATTCAGAGGTTTATCCAATATTTACGACAGGAAAATCAATTGCTGAAAATGAACTACCCCGAGGCAGAGCCATCGGGGTATCAAAATCAAAACAATCGTA
>JAVVEF010000142.1:1420-6165 GCA_032251275.1 Lutibacter sp. | reverse complement strand
TTAATAAATTAGTTCTCAAAAAAGAATATCTCCTCAATTTTCAGATTAAAGAGTTTTGAAATTTTAAAAGCTGTTGGCAAACTGGGATCAAATTTTTCTTTTTCAATGGCGTTGATTGCTTGTCGGGATACACCAATAATATCCGCCAAATCTTCCTGGGTGTAGCTATGTTCGGCACGCAGCACTTTTAGCTTGTTTTTCATAAGTATCTTCGTGTATTTACTATGATACAAACCAAGTAAGTTACGCCAATAAATAACACCAAGTGGCTTATTTCTGCCGTAAAAGCGATGAGTTTGGTGCTGTCAAGCAAAGTAAATGACAATCCTACAACCACCGCCAATCCCAATGTTAAAGCCAAAGACTCTAAATGAATTTTGCGCTCCAGCTCGTCGAAATTATTGTATAAGTTTCTGTTTGCGATGATCATTAAAATTCCATTGGCAAAGTTTGCTGAAACTGCCAAAGTTGTTAAAACGGTGTGGTCATCCCAAATGTACTTAAGCCCAAAGGTTGCAATTGCCATGGTAGCCACCCAACTCCACGTCCACGCGGCCAGTTGGTGCAGCTTTTTTTTTCGTGCTGTTTTCATCATAATGTAATTAATAGTTGACTTTATGTAATGTTTACTTTACAAGTGTCATTAAAATAAATTAAATGTCAAGTCTTATTTACAAAAAAATGCTCAATTCTAATAATAACAGCAATTTAGATATTGATGATTTGGGTCAATAGGTTGGCGTTCCCCAAGGGTCGGGCTTTCACGGCTCGCTTTTTTTTGCAAGAAAAATTGCAAAAAAAGAGCTCAAACATACCGTTCAATCCCTAACGCAAATCGAATTACGATTGATGATTATTGATTTATGATTTTAGCATAAAAAATTGAAAATAGGGCAAAATTCGTAAATCGTAAATCGTAAATCCAAAATTTACTTTGGCTCTTTGTGGTTAAATGCTTATTTTGTTTGATTTTTTTTATAAATTTTTACTTTGTTTTTATCATAGAATACGCAAATCGAATTACGATTGATGATTATTGATTTATGATTTTAGCACAAAAAATTGAAAATAGGGCAAAATTCGTAAATCGTAAATCCAAAATTTACTTTGCGAACTTTGCGTTTTTTCTTTTCTCGTTGCGGTAAATGCAAATTTCGATTGAATTAATTTTTTACTTTGTTTTTATCATAGAATACGCAAATGCTTTGGTAAATAGAATTTAGCACAAAATAATTTAAAAATAAAAAAGGCGATCCAGTTTACAGACCACCTTTTCTAATTAATAAATGCGTTATAAACTTCATTTACAAGACCTTGCAGCCTAAAAAATGAAACTTAAATTATGCCAGATCATAACGATCCCGGTTCATCACTTTGGTCCAAGCCGCTACAAAATCGCGTACAAACTTCTCTTTGTTATCATCTTGTGCATAAACTTCAGCATAAGCTCTCAATATTGAATTTGAACCAAAAACCAAGTCAACACGAGTAGCTGTCCATTTGGTTACTCCTGATTTTCTGTCCACTATATTGTAAAGATTGTTGGAAACAGGCTTCCACGAGTAATTCATATCCGTAAGGTTCACAAAGAAATCATTGCTTAATACGCCTTCTTTTTGCGTGAAAACTCCGTGTTTGGAACCTCCATAATTGGTGCCTAAAACGCGCATTCCGCCAATTAGCACTGTCATTTCAGGAGCTGTTAGACCCATCAATTGTGTTCTGTCTAGCATTAGTTCTTCAGGTTTTATTATATAGTCCATTTTCAACCAGTTTCTGTAAGCATCGTGCAGTGGCTCAAGATCTGCAAATGAATCAACATCGGTCATTTCAGCTGTAGCATCACCACGTCCTGCGCTAAAAGGCACTTTTATGTTTACTCCTGCTTCTTGAGCTGCTTTTTCAACCGCAGCTGACCCTCCCAAGACAATCAAATCGGCCATACTTACTTTTTTATGCAAGCCGGATTGAATTTCTGCAAGCTTATTCAATACTTTTTGTAAACGCTCAGGCTCATTTCCTGCCCAGTCTTTTTGCGGTGCCAAACGAATTCTGGCGCCGTTTGCTCCGCCTCTGTAGTCTGATCCTCTAAAAGTTCTTGCGCTGTCCCAAGCAGTGTTGATAAGGTCTGTTTTGGACAATCCGCTGTTTAATAAGGTTTGTTTTAAATCGTCAATTTCCGATTCGCTTAAAGTATAATCAACTGCAGGTATTGGGTCTTGCCAGATTAAATCTTCTTGAGGTGTATCGGGACCTAGATAACGCGTTTTAGGACCAAGGTCGCGGTGGGTTAATTTAAACCAGGCTCTGGCAAAAACTTCCGTAAAATATTCCTGATCTTTGTGAAAACGCTCAGAAATTATTCGGTATTCAGGGTCCATTTTCATAGCCATATCAGCATCGGTCATAATTGGGTTACGTCGAACGTTTGGAATGTGGGCATCAAAGGGTTTGTCCTCTTCCGCAATATTAATAGGCTCCCATTGCCACGCGCCTGCCGGACTTTTCTTTAGTTCCCAATCATATTTGAACAATAAATTAAAATACTCATTGTCCCATCGCGTAGGATTTGTGGTCCAGGAACCTTCAAGTCCGCTTGAAACAGTATCTTCGGCATTTCCTTTTCCTTTTGGATTCATCCATCCAAAACCTTGTTCTTCTAAATTTGCTCCTTCTGGGCTAGGGCCTAAAATTGAAGCATCACCATTACCGTGGCATTTACCCACTGTATGTCCGCCGGCTGCAAGCGCAACGGTTTCCTCATCATTCATAGCCATACGCTTAAAAGTGGTGCGCACATCTTGGGCAGTTCTCAAAGGATTGGGAACGCCGTCAACTCCTTCCGGATTTACATAAATGAGTCCCATTTGAACTGCTGCCAAAGGATTTTCTAAAGTATCCCGATTTTGGTCACTATCATAACGATTTTTAGTTTCGGCAAGCCATTCTTTTTCTGATCCCCAGTAAATATCTTTTTCGGGATGCCAAATATCTTGACGCCCTCCAGCAAATCCAAATGTTTTTAATCCCATCGATTCATAGGCCATATTACCGGCTAAAATGAATAAATCGGCCCACGAAAGTTTGTTGCCGTATTTTTTCTTGATTGGCCATAACAATCTGCGTGATTTGTCAAGGTTTACGTTATCGGGCCAGCTGTTCAGCGGCGCAAAACGCTGATTTCCGGTATTGCTTCCGCCGCGTCCATCAGAAACTCTATAGGTTCCTGCAACATGCCAGGCCATACGTATCATCAAGCCGCCATAGTGTCCCCAATCTGCCGGCCACCAGTCTTGACTGTCTGTCATTAATGCTTTTAAGTCCTTTTTTACTGCGGCTAAATCCAGCTTTTTGAATTCGTCAGCATAGTTAAAATCGGCTCCCAAAGGATTTGTTTTGGTGTCATGTTGGTGTAAGATGTCTAAATTTAGTGCTTTTGGCCACCAATCCATTACTGTGTTACTTACTTCAGTGTTGGCTCCGTGAACAAACGGGCACTTACCGCCTCCATTAGTTGCTTTGGTATTTTCCATATTTTTCTTATTTAAAACTTGAATCTTTACAAATTAACATATTTGAGACCATGTATTTATATAAATTTAAACTATAAAATCTATATAATTATAAGATAAATTTATAATTATCAAGACCCTATTATTTCAACTTTTAGCGAAGTAAAAAAGATACTATTTACCAATAAACAAGATCATCGGTTTTTAACAATATCCTTTAAATGCGCTAAGAAATGTTTAAATCTGTGAGAAACTCCCAAACATTTATCTCATAAATTTAAGTAATATTTTGGAAATTAAGTGCAAAGCACACAATTTTAATTTTGAATTATGAATTATGAATTTTAAATGAAACGCGTTAAGGATAGAACTATTTGTTTGAGCGCTCCCGTTTTTTCGGGACGCGAGTAGTGATAGCCTGACCCGCAGGGGAACGCCCAAATAATTATGATTATTTTTCACGCGAAACCACTTATCGCAACACTTTTATGATAAAAATCTTTTTATTTAAAGTTAAAAATCAAAGGAAAAAGAAACGTTACCAAGGCTGTCCAAATGCCATAAATAGGCATAAATAAGGCGATTACATTTTCAACTTTTTGCACTTCGGATTTTCCTCTCAGAATCAAAAATAATTTATGAGCGACTAAAATAAGGTTGATGAATATCAACAAATTGGCACCTAAAACAGCGATTCTATTGGGCGTAATTCCGAATTCCACCAAGCGGAATGCGATGGCCGAAAGCGCGATGCCATTTAAAATAATAGTGAGAGCGGAAAGTCCGAAGAGAAATAACAGGTTCAATTTTTCTGTGGCGTTTTTGGTTGCCGCGGTTACAGAAAAAAGGATGATGGCCATAACGCCGATCAATAATGCATTGAATATTAATAAGAAATTGCGGTCGTTGTAGAGATTTTTCCCTGTGTAAATGATGGCAATCAGAAAAATTAAAAGTGTCACAAAAACGATGGGCGTAAATATCCGTGCAATTACGGGAGAAATTTTATTCACCAATTGCGGGTTGTTTTGAACCAAATACGTTGCCAAAATAGGAATTGCAGGCGCTCCCCAAACCGCAATATGTTGTGCGAAAAAATCTTCAATTTTGAGTCCGATCAATTCGAATAATCCAATGGTAATCCCGGTAAACAAAATCCCTGAAAGCACCATCACGGCTGTCATTACAACAAAATCGCCGTTATAACGGAGAAAATCGATTTTCTTTTGGGTG
>JAVVEF010000142.1:0-1320 GCA_032251275.1 Lutibacter sp. | reverse complement strand
GATTTCTGCTTTCAAATTGCTCAATTCATCCCCCAAATGGGTTTCGGTTGTAGTTGCCATAGTAAGTTGGTTTTAGAATTTTTTTGTTGTTTAAAATCGATTTTAATTCATTTAGCTCGACAGGTTAATTAACCGCTCAAGCGCATCAAGATGTTCGCCGAAGGCTTTTTTCCCTGCGCTAGTTGTGGCGTATGAAGTGTTTGGTTTTTTTCCGATAAATTGTTTTTTGACGACTACATATTCCAGTTTTTCCAAAGCACTTAAATGGCTCGCCAAATTGCCGTCGGTAACGTGCAACTGCTCTTTGAGCGCGGAAAAATCGACAAAGTCATTCACCATGAGGATTGACATAATGCCCAACCGCATCCTGCTTTCAAATGCCTTATTTAAATCCTCGATATAATTTTTCACCGCTCGTGTTTAAAGTAAATTTTTATTCCGTAAACCATGTGCAGCACCCCAAATCCCAATGCCCAAAAAAACAAACCATAATCTACAAATAAGGAAGCAATCAACCCAACTGCCACTTCAATAATGCCCAAATAACGAATTTCGTTTATGGCATATTTACTGGCATTGATCAAGGCCAATCCGTAAAAAATTAAGGTGGCCGGAGCAATTAAGGCCAAATGGCCATGATAGAACAAAACGAGGCAATAAATGCCGCCTGCCGCCAGCGGAATCATCATATTAATCAAAAGTCGGGATGCTGTGGCGTCCCAAACTTTTAAACCCTGTTTTTTGGCATTTTTGATAGCAAAATAAATACCCGTTATAAGTGATAAGATCAAGACTACCATAAAATTGGCAAACAGAAATGTATAAGCTTCAGTTACTTCCGCCACATTTTGTGCGGCAGAAAACTGATAATACCCCGGTTCATTTAAACCAAGTCCGAGAAATGTGTATGCCGCTGCAACACCTGCTATTGCAATGATTCCAATGATGATCCCAGCAATACCGCTAAGGGATAAAAACTTGGAGGAACGTTCCATTAAATTGCGGATTTCCCTCAGTTCGACCAACTGATCTTGCTTTTTGTCCATGTATTTTAATATTAAAAGTACTTTGAGTTACAAAGTAACAAATAAAAAAAATATCGGGCAAATTTTTTTCAACTAAATTTCTTTGATGAAATTAAAAAATAAATCGGATGATGATTGCTCACTATTTTAACACTTTAAGGTTTAGAAAAGTAATATATATTAAAGTAAAATTCAAAAATCATTTTAACTGTAGAAGATAAAAAATACAAAAAAGGTTAAAGTATAAACCCAAGTATACCATTTGAATTTTAAAATGCCGTATGGGAATTTTTAA
>JAVVEF010000141.1:0-6166 GCA_032251275.1 Lutibacter sp. | reverse complement strand
ATTTCAGTAGCCGTTTTTTATGGATTGGTTTTAATTATGGATTTGCTGAATAACAAAG
The DNA here is from genome assembly GCA_032251275.1 of Lutibacter sp. Lineage (GTDB taxonomy): Bacteria > Bacteroidota > Bacteroidia > Flavobacteriales > Flavobacteriaceae > Lutibacter. Next base: position 6,108 of record JAVVEF010000141.1, on the reverse strand, counting down.
AGTTGTTTTTTATGATATTGGCAATAACCCTCTTTTTACTTGTTATTCAGGCGCTTGTTAGAACGGAAATTGATAAAAAGAGTAAAAAGAATAATTTTTTGATGCTGAACAGAACGGAATCCATTTTTCAATTGTACAATTTTTTAATGTTGATTTTTTTAAATGCAACAACACTTAGAACCGAAAACAGTTTTCAAAACGCCAATTATAACTATTTGCAATTAGGAATATTTGTACTTTTAATGCTCTTTTACTGGTGTATGGAATATGTGTATTTGGAAAATAAAAAATATGTGCAACAAAACTATCCTCAAATTGCCAGTTAAAAAATGATGAAACTTTCCAAGGAACAAATTCAACAACTTTATTTATTCACACGCCAACATTTTGTGGAGCATTTTGATGTGCAAACTGAGCTGGTTGATCATTTGGCAAATGACATAGAACAAATTTTGACAGATAACCCAACCCTTTTTTTTGAGGCCGCAAAAATGATGTCATTCAAAAAATTTGGCGTTTTTGGATTTATGGATGTGTTAGGAGAAAGTTCAAAAGCCTTAAATAAAAAATATTGGAAACTGGTTTTAGAAATATTTAAAAACTATTTTAAATTGCCTCAATTTCTTTCTGTTTTATTAATTTTTGCCACAATATACACCAGCTTTTTATTTGTGCCAGATCACCGATGGGTTTATATGTTTTTAGGTTTTGGCATTGCTGCTTTTTTATTGGTGAGATTGATTCAACTTCAAAAAATAAAAAAGCAACGTTTTAAGAAAACCAATAAAAAATGGCTGTTGGAAGAATATATTTTAAATGCAGGCAATATTGGCGCATTTGGGTATCTTATTTTTCAAATACCAATTAACCTAAAGACCCAGATGGATTCAGTTTTATTAATAATAATTGCTTCTCTGTTTTTTACCTGTTATATTATGCTCACCTATATTGTTGCTTTTGTATTACCTTCAAAAGTTGAAGAAATTTTGATAAAACAATATCCCGAATATAAATTAGTGTAACAAAATAAAATTGAACCATACTTATAAATCAAAAAGAAATACAATTAAACCAAATGATCAAACAATTTATAAACTTTGAATGGAAACAATTTATTCGTTCATCATACTTTCAAAAAGGAATTGCCATAAAAATTTTACTCGTTTTTTTGGTATTGTACTTTGGCGGTGTCGCTTTAATGCTTGGAATAGGGCTGTACTTTATTCTGAAAGAAGTTTTGCCTACGCTTGACCCCATTGTTGTTGTAAATAATTTTTTAATTTATTGGTTATTATTCGATTTGGTTATTCGTTTTTTTATGCAGCAATTGCCTGTAATGAATATAAAGCCACTTATGATAATTCCCGTAAAAAGAAACACGGTTATTCATTATTTGTTGGGGAAAACAGTTATTTCCTTTTTTAATTTTATGCCGATTTTTATCTTTTTGCCCTTCAGCATCGTTTTATTATCGGAAGGTTATCCGGTTTTAAATGTGGTTTGCTGGTTTTTTGCCACCTTATTTTTGGGATTTTCCAACAACTTTTTAAACTTTTTAATCAACAAAAGCAATGTGGTTTTTTATGTGCTTATTTCGGTATTGGCAATTTTAATTGGCTCGGAATATTTCAATATTTTTAAAATATCAGCACCTATTGGCGCAGCTTTTAATGCACTTTATAACAATCCGTGGTTTGCATTAATTCCTTTTTCTTTAATGATTGGTTTGTATTATATTAATTTTTCGTTCATTAAAAATGAATTTTATTTGGATGATGCTGTTTCAAAAAAAATAAAAGAAGTGAATGCCACAGATTTATCGTGGATGAATCGATTTGGAAGTGTCGCCACATTTTTAAAAAACGATGTGAAATTGATTTGGAGAAATGCGCGTCCAAAACAAGTGATGCTGATGTCGTTCCTTTTTTTATTTTACGGACTCATATTTTTTACAAATAAAGCATATAGCGATTCTCCTGCTTTGTTGGCTTTTGCCGCTATGTTTGTGACAGGCGGATTTTTAATGACTTTTGGGCAATTGGTGCCGTCTTGGGACAGTGAATATTATAAAATGTTGATGAGCCAAAACATTCCCTATAAAAAATACCTCGAATCTAAATGGTATTTAATGGTATTTGGCGTAACGCTTTCCTTTATATTATGTACGCCCTATATTTATTTTGGATGGAAAATTTACGGATTGATTGTTGCCGGAGCCTTGTTTAATATTGGATTAAATTCTTTTATCACCTTATTTGGAGGCGCTTTAAACAGGGTGCCAATTGAACTGAACGTAAAAGCAAAAGCATTTAGCAACACCAATGGATTTAATCCAACCCAAATGTTGATTTCTTTGCCTAAATTATTTTTGCCAATGTTGCTTTTTTATCTGCCGTATAAATTTATAAATTTTGAAACAGGGCTAATGGTTTTAGGATTTAGCGGGATTTTGGGAATTGTGTTCAAAAACTTTTTCTTGAATAAAATTGAAAAAATTTACCAAACAGGAAAATACAAAACCATAGCCGCTTTCGGCGAAAAATAAGAAATTATACAAATCAACGATTTAAAATATAAAAATGATAAAAACCACAGAACTTTCAAAAAAATACGGCGGGGTTACCGTTTTAAATATTGCGGATTTACAAATTCCGAAAGGCCAGGCCTTTGGATTGGTGGGCAATAACGGCGCAGGAAAAACCACTTATTTTAATTTATTGTTAGATTTGATTAAACCCACAACAGGCAATGTAACAAACCACGAAATTCAGGTAAATGCCAGTGAAGCGTGGAAACCGTTTACAGCGGCTTTTATTGATGAAAGTTTTTTAATAGGCTATTTAACGCCCGAAGAATATTTTTACTTTATTGGTGAACTTCGCGGAATGAACAAGGCCGATATTGATGCTTTTTTAGCCCAGTTTGATGAAATTTTCAACGGGGAAATTCTGAAGAAAAAGAAATATTTGCGGGATTTGTCAAAAGGAAACCAGAAAAAAGTGGGTATTATTGCGGCATTGATCGGGCATCCGGAAGTGATTGTGTTGGATGAACCTTTTGCGAATTTAGATCCCACAACACAAATCAGATTGAAGAAATTATTGAAGGATTTAACTGTAGCCAGTAATGCAACACTTTTAATTTCCAGTCACGATTTGGGCCACGTAACCGAAGTTTGTGATCGGATTGTGGTGCTTGAAAAAGGTGAAATTGTGAAAGACTTAATCACATCAGCAGAAACATTGCAGGAGCTGGAAGCGTATTTTTCGGTGTAACGCAAATTAAATACATAGATTTTTGTATTTTTACATTCCTTATTGCAATAATTACAATGGGTAATAAGTTAATGGGTTAGTAAAAAAGGCTAAGTTTTGGTTACTGCAGCATTTGCGTTAGGGATTGGAGTGAAAATCCTTTTTTGAAGCACTTTTTGCTTCAAAAAAGATTGCAGCGAAAAGCCCGACCCTTGTGGTAACGCTAAAAAGAAATGGCTTTAAATTGCTGTACTTATTACAATTAAACTGTAAAAACAAATCAGTTGAAAAATAGTTTTAAAATAATTGCGGGCTTTTTAATAGCGCTTTTTGTGGTTAATTGCTCAACCAAAAAAGATGCGTTTTTAAACAGAAGTTACCACTCGGTAACCACAAAGTACAACGTGCTTTATAACGGCTATGAAGCTTTACGCATCGGTTTGGAGCAGTTAAACGCTAATTATGAAGACAATTATTGGGAGCGTTTGCCTATTGAACCCTTAAAAGTTGATGAATTGGCAATGCCCGGAATGCAGGCTGATTCAGACAGTTCTCCCCAAGAATTTGAAAAAGCCGAAGAAAAAGCCGTTAAAGCGGTTCAAAAACATTCTATGTTGATCGCCCGCGAAGAACGCAACAAACAAATTGATGATGCTTATTTGTTGTTAGGAAAATCGCGTTATTATTCCAAAAGATTTGTGCCTGCGCTGGAAGCTTTTAATTATGTGATTCAAAATTACCCAAAAGCCAATTTAATTAACGAAACCATTATTTGGCAGGCAAAAACCCAGGTTCGCCTGCAAAATGAAGAACAGGCCATTAAAAGTTTGCGGAATTTATTAAAAGACAAGTCATTAAAAAGCGACATTAAAGAGCATGCGCATACCGTAATTGCGATGGCTTACTTAAATCTGGACAGCTTGCAGTTGGTGATTAATCACCTAAATAGAGCAGTTGTCTCAGAAAATAATAAAGAACAAACTGCCAGAAATTTATTCATACTCGGGCAACTTTACAGCGAAAAAGGATTGAAGGATTCTTCAAATATCGCTTTTCAAAAAGTAATCGATTTTAAAAAAGCGCCCTATAAATACAAAATTCACGCGCAACTGGAGAAAGCCAAGAATTCAAAAAACAAGCTGGATGCTCAAGAAACGTTGGCAATTCTTAAAAAACTGACAAAAGACAGGGACAACAGGCCTTTTTTGGATGAATTGTATTACAGAATTGGCATAATTGAGCAGGAAAGCAACACAGAAAGTGCTATCGACTATTTTAAAAAATCGCTGCAATCAAGTTCAAAAAACAATCTTCAAAAAGAACTATCATACGAAGCCCTTGGAAATTTATATTTCGATAAGGCGCAATTTATGGTTGCCGGCGCTTATTACGACAGCATTCTGAACATCACCAATAGCGAAAACACAAAACGCGTGCGCCGTTTGGTACGAAACAGAAATAATTTAAATGAAGTTATTTTATGTGAAAATATTTCAAAAACCAACGATAGCATTTTAACTATTGTTGCGATGGGTGAGGAAGAAAAAATCGCTTTTTTTAACACGCATATTGAAAAATTAAAAGCCAACGAAGCAAAAAAAGAAAACAAAACAAATGTTACAAGTGGTTTGTTCGATTCAAATTTGGGCAAATCCGATGTTGGTGAAAATTCTGGAAAATGGTATTTTTATAACATTCAGGCAGTAGGTTTTGGAGAGATCGAATTCAGAAAAATTTGGGGCAATCGTCCTTTGTCCGACAATTGGCGTTTGGGCGACAAATCGCAATTAAATATGGCAAACGTTCAGGATCCTGAACAAAATATGGCGCAAACTAGCTTAGAGGAAAAATTGGAACTTTCATATTATCTGGATAAAATTCCTTCAGAAAAAGCTAAGATAGACAGTATTTCGAATGAGCGCAACACAGCTTATTTTAAATTGGGAATTATTTACAAGGAGCAATTTAAAGAATTGGATTTGGCAAAATACAAATTTAAAAAATTACTCACTTTTAATCCGGATTTGGCATTGTTGGTTCCGGCAAAATATCATTTGTATAAAATTTATGAAAGCCAGGGTGATGAAAAAGCAATTTCCTTAAAAAATGACATTGTTACAAATTATGCGACTTCAAAATACGCTAAGATTATTTTAAATCCGAACCAAGCGCTGGAAGAAGAAGAAAAAAATGCCGCAGAAACTGAATATGCGGAAATATATTATGACTACGAGGCAGAAAAATTTGAAACTGTCATTGAAAAAACCACCCTTGCAATAGGAAAATATATGGGCGAACCAATTGTAGCAAAACTTGAATTGTTGAGAGCTTATGCCATAGGAAAATCGCAAGGTTTGGCAGCCTTTAAAGAAGCTTTGGAATCGGTCGCGTTGAATTATCCAAATACTGAAGAGGCGAAAAAAGCACTGGAAGTTATTGAGATCATAAAACAAAAATTATAAAAAAACAAAAATACAGGAGTATGTTTATAGAAAAAAAAGAAAAAACACCACTGGCATCAGAAAGGAATGTAGTGGGTAAAAACACCTCAATAGTTGGTGAAGTTAATTCTGAAGGAGATTTTAGGATTGACGGGACTGTTGAAGGAACCATAAAAACGGCGGGACGGGTAGTTATTGGAGCATTGGGTAGCGTAGATGGAAAAATTATATGCGAAAATGCAGATGTTGAAGGCAAAATTTCAGGCGAATTGCTGGTTAATAATTTATTGACCCTAAAGGCCACCGCAAAAATTTCGGGCGAAGTGACAATCGGTAAATTATTGGTGGAACCGGGCGCCGAATTTAACGCAACCTGTATAATGAAAGGATCCGTGATGGAGCTACAAAATGAC
>JAVVEF010000140.1:0-6261 GCA_032251275.1 Lutibacter sp. | reverse complement strand
GAAGATACAAAAAGTATAAATAAATATGCAAAGTTAGCGCCATTACTCTTGAGAGAGGTTAGGGGTGTGTTTTTCTTTTAAAGCAAATCAAAAATCCAAATACGAATAATCTGTAACATTAAGGACAAATTCGATGGGTCAAATCACAAAAAAATGGCAACCTTACTATTAAAAGCAGATTGCCACAGATTTTAAAAAGCATCTTTACAACGCTGAATTTTTTATTTACCTTTTTTTTTACAGGTACTGATTCCGAAAATAGTGTAAAGCGGACAAAAACTTACCAAACTCGTCAGTAAGAAAATAAGCGCAAAAGCCAAAAGCACCAAGGCTAGCGAGCCTCCTATGATATCTAAATAATATAAAACAGCTATCACAACAGCAATTAAAACGCGAATCAATTTGTCGGTTGAACCCATGTTTTTTTTCATTACTTCACTTTTTAAAATTAACAATAAATAAAGATACCAAAAATTATGATTCTTTTTTGTTTTTATTCAATTCATCCTGAAGCCTTCTCATTGCTTTTTGTTCTCTTTCCAAGGCTTTTTCTTTATAAATTGCAAATTCTTCCTCATTCTGTGTCAATGCCAATTTGCTTTGTGTGGTAATGATGTTGCTTCGTTTAAATTTGGTGATGAAAAAAAGCAATGCTCCGATTAACCCGACAACAATTAAAAAAAAGAGTGTTTTAAAAGTGGTTTTTTCAAACTGAATGCCAAAAAGCGAAATGCTTTCTTTTTCGGCTTTTAAATCGGCAATCACAGTTTCTGTTTCGGTCAGCTTGATATTTAAACTGTCAATCAATTTTTTTTGAGAATTCATGATGTTGGAATTGTCCAAAAGCTTCTTTTTTGAAGCCATAATCGAATCAATAACATTCGATTTTAGTTTCAGCAACCAGGTTGCCTTTACAACTTTATAATCCTGATAATTATTAGATTCATCAACAATATATTCAAATTGATTTTCTACAGAGCCGGTATCAATAAATTTTTTGGTGCTTTGGCTAAAAATGTTTGTTGTTATAAATAAAACGGTCACTACCGTAATTGTTAATTTATTCATGGGTTAAAATTCTTTTGATTTCATAACGAAGTAAAAAACTACTTATTGTTATTATAATAGACTTCCAGCTCATTTAAATAAAGTTTTTTTATGTTTTCGTCCAGTAAAGAGTACTGAAATGAATTTTTTGCCAGCAGGTATAGATCATATTTAGAAAGATTTAGCGCCTCCTGAATGGCTTCATAATTTTTATTTATTTGTCCGCCAAAATATGCCGGATCGTCAGAATTTACGGTAACTTTCAATCCCAGATCCATCATTTTTTTCAGTGGATGATTTTTTAAATCGTCAACCACCCGAAGCGCTGTATTTGAGAGCGGACAAACCGTTAAGGCAATATCGCGTTTAATGATTTCCTGCACCAATTTTTCATCCTGCAATGAATTGTTTCCGTGGTCGATGCGTTTGATGCCCAATAAATCAATGGCTTCCCAAACGTAAGCGGCAGAACCTTCTTCACCGGCGTGTGCCAAAGGAATATAGCCTTCTTTTACGGAGGCTTCAAACACATTTTTGAATTTTGAAGGCGGATTCCCTTTTTCCGAAGAATCCAGTCCAACGGCTTTAATTTTATCTTTAAAAGGAATTGATTGTTTCAGGGTTTTAAAAGCTTCCTCTTCGCTTAAATGGCGTAAATAACTCATAATCAACAACGAAGAAACATTTAATTTGGTTTTTGCATCACCACAGGCTTTTGAAATACCGTTGATGACCGTCTCAAAGGCAATACCACGATCGGTATGCGTTTGCGGATCGAACATAATTTCGGTATGCCGTACCTGTTGGTCGGCGCATTTTTGAAGATAGCTGTAGGTCAAATCGTAAAAATCCTGTTCGGTCATCAAAACGCCGGCGCCCTGATAATAAATATTTAAAAAATCCTGCAGGCAATTGAATTTATAAGCTTCTTCAATTTCTTCAACAGAATTATAAGGAATGTCAATATGGTTTCTTTTGGCAATTTTAAACATCAGTTCGGGCTCAAAAGAACCTTCTATGTGTAAATGCAATTCAGCCTTGGGTAAATTTGCTATAAATGTTTTCATGCTGCAAATTTACATAAATGAATATTTTTAATGGATTTTTGTTTGAAAATTTCTGATGAAATACATTTAGCCTTATTTTATAAAAAAAAAGCTATAAGGTTACAGTTGCGAAACCTTATTGCTTTGTGCAACCTAAAAAATGTTAGGAAGCTTCTGAAATGGCTGAAATTAAATCGAATTTGAATACCGCATTACAGATTAAATTTTCATCTTCAGGATTGTGATTTATGACCGAGATTAAAAGTTGTAATTCCAAATCTCTGAACTTTATTATTTTAGATTTTATCAGCAATTGATCATTTAAAAAGGCATTTTTCAACAATTGCAATTTATACAGGCTGGGAATGGGATGGGCAACATAAAAATTGTCGGACACTATTTTTAAAACAAAATTTTCTATTTCATTGTACAAGATATTCAGGTGCAATTCATTTTTTGTGTTGATATCATTGATTGTTACAGTGAAAATTTTTTCAGGACTTTTATAAGTATTTTCTATTGTTTTCATAATTAATTCAGTTAAGGATTTTTAAATGGCATAATGGGTTTGGGTACTTTGTTGCTTTGTAAATTGTGCTGGCATAGCGCCAAAATTTCCTCATAAATTTGCTGTGTGATGTTTAATTTTTTCATAATGGTTGTTTTTAATTAATAACTTATGGCATAAAAAAGGGTGCTTTTCGAAAAAAGCACCCTTTAAAATATTGTTTTATATAATTTTAAATATCTTCAATGATAATTGAAAGTGCTTTTTTGTGACCATACTTGCTGTTGTTGCATAATATTACGCATAGCATAACGATTACAGACAATTGAAAATAAGGACTTGCCATCCTTAAAAGTTGCCATAATCATAGTTTGTATGTTAAAAAATTCTTTCATAATTGAATCAAAATTATAAATTAATTTCAATAAAAGAACATTATTTCAATAAAATATTAAATAATATCGCATTTTCTTGTAAATTTGCAGTCAAAATAAACAATAAAAATTTTATGGCAAGTATTAAAAATTTAAAAAAGGATATTAATTACGTTCTGGGAGATATTATTGAAGCGTGTTATACTTGGGAATTGTACAATCCTAAAGCAGGTTCAGCAGGTACAGAAGCAATTATAGATGAAGCAATTGAATCATTTGATGTTTTGATTGAGAAAGTGAATGTTAAAAAAATTGAGGATAAAAAAGCTTATTTTAAGGCTATTAATTTAGAATTGGAAAAAACAGCCAACAATTTAATCGAAAAAGTGAATAAACTTTAATTTTTATTTAACATTTTTTAGGGGTGTTTTTTGTTAATAATGAAATTTATTGCGTAAATTCACACAATAATTAGATGAATACAACGTTCTTTAATTACCAACTAAAAACCTATTAATCTATGGCAAGAGCAATGTTTGAGTACACAAAAACCATACTCGAAAAAGTCAGTTTTAATAAAGAGTTATTTAAAAAAGAATTGGAAAAAGCAGTAAACAGATTATTGCCTTATGAAATAAAAGAATTGTACTATTGGCTAAAGGAGTTTACCCTTAATAAACCGGAACTTCAATTGTGTTTGGTCTTAGTGGAAAATAAAAAAAGGAGCTTTTAAGTTCCTTTTTTTTGTGGCAACGGACTAATTATTTGAACGTCGTTAAATGCTATAACGCCTCTTATGACACTGTCTATCAAGTTCTTAATCGTCTCAATCAATTGTATTTTTAATTGGGATCTGTGATAAATAAGGCTTATTTCTCTGGCAGGAATCGGTGCATTAAACGGGCGCATATATATTTTATCCTTCTCCGATAAATCCAAAGTTTGTAAATAGGGCAAAAGGGTCATACCCAAATTTTCTTTGGATAATTTGATTAAAGTGTCAAAACTGCCGCTCTGAATTTGGAAATGCTGATTTTTATTGCCAATAGCGCTACATAAATTGATGATATTTTCTTTAAAACAATGGCCATCTTCCAATAACAAAATATCCTCAATCTGTAACTCTTCCACCGAAATGGTTTTATTTTTAAAGAGCCGATGCTCTTCAGGAACAAATCCAACAAAAGGCTCATAATATAAAACGCGCTCCGTAATTTGTTCGTTTTCCAGTGGTGTAGCGGCTATGGCAACATCAATATGGCCGTCGACCAATTTTTTAACGATCTCTTCCGTGGTAATTTCTTCAATGATTAAATTTACTTTCGGGTATTTTTTTATAAATGTTTTTAAAAATAACGGCAGCAGGGTTGGCATAACGGTTGGAATGATTCCCAACCTGAAATCGCCACCTATAAAACCTTTTTGCTGGTCTATGATATCATTGATGCGGTTGCTTTCATCTACAATGATTTTTGCCTGTTCAATAATTTTTTTGCCTACTTCGGTAAGTTGAATGGGTTTTTTGTTTCTGTTGAAAATCTGCGTGTCAAATTCTTCTTCCAGTTTTTGTATTTGCATGCTCAAAGTTGGCTGGGTGACAAAACAATGTTTGGATGCTACTGTGAAGTTTTTGTATTCGGCCACTGCCAAAACATATTTTAATTGTGTGATTGTCATTACTATCAATATTTGTGATAAAGATATTAAAACTATCAATTAAGATTATATTTATAGGACTTTATTTTTGTCAAAATTTGTAGTATTAAATTAGATTAAATATAAAAATGATGAATATGAACACTACAAGTATTGGATTAGACAAAGAAAAAGCTAAAAACTTAACCATCGGTTTAAATGGTTTATTGGCAAACTTTCAGGTGTATTATCAAAATTTAAGAGGATTGCACTGGAATATCAAAGGGAAATCTTTTTTTGAATTGCACGTTAAATATGAAGAGTTTTATACCGATTCCCAAATTAAAATAGATTTGATAGCCGAGCGTATCCTGACATTAGGCGGAACGCCTTTGCATACTTTTGAGGAATATACCAAATTGTCAAAAGTGGCGGTGGGTAAAAATATCACCACTGGTGTGGACGGCGTTCAGTTGGTTGTGAATTCTTTATCAGCACTTTTATTGCTTGAACGAGCACTGCTTGATGAATCTGCCGATGCCAATGATGAAGGAACCAATGCCATGATGAGCGATTTTATTGCTGAACAGGAAAAAACAATGTGGATGCTGAATGCTTGGTTAAACTAGAGCTAAATGCTTAAATTTCAAAGTCTGAAGCTGGTTTTTAAAAAGATCAAATAGGCTAGAACCAAATAGTTAAATTTAAAAATGCAGTTTTCAATTAATTTAAAACTGCATTTTTTTTAATAGATATCCCAGAAAGTACGTTGTTTGTCCAATTCTTCTTCCTGTTTTTTATATTCTGCTACGGAAATAACCTTTAAAAAAGAAGGGTGTTGTTCAATACCAAACTCGATTTTTTTTACAATTTCATCCACCGTGTCGTTTTCGTAATCAATTTCAATAGGTTTTTTAATTACCATAGATTGTAATACATTCCGTTTTTTGATGAGCAGCCCCTTTTTGTCGTAGGCTCTTCTGAAACCGTCAATAACAATCGGAATCACAATGGGTTTGCAGGTTTTTATAATGTGCGCGGTACCGCGTCTGATTGGTTTAAAGGGTTTGGTGGTTCCCTGTGGAAAGGTAATAACCCAGCCATCGTCCAGGGCTTTTTTAATATTGCTGATGTCCGACATTTTTACCTGTCGGTTTACATTTTCCCCGGCACTTCTCCATGTTCTGTCGATAGAGACAGAGCCCACATAGGCGAATATTTTTGGCAACAGACCCGATTTCATCGTTTCGGCTGCGGCAACATAATAGATATTTAATTTCGGGTTCCAGATATAACCAATATTCTCTAAAGAATCTACCCTTCCTTTTAACGAAGCGTTAAAAACGTGGTACATCGCGGCAACATCCGCGAAATAGGTTTGGTGGTTGGAAACGAACAACACATTGTTAGGAGGAAGATCCCTGATAATTTCGGAACCTTCAATTTTTAGCTGGTTGAAACGTCGATACCGTCCGTGAGAAACAACGCCAATAATTCTTACGAGCCATCTTTTTAAAAATAGGATGTGGCCAAAAGGATTTCTTTTAAAAATTGGCATGAAATTGTTTGGGTTTTTTTATGAGATACAAATTTAATAAAAAATAAATTAAATTTCTTTTAATAACACTTTGATTTCATTTAACATCATGGC
>JAVVEF010000139.1:0-6274 GCA_032251275.1 Lutibacter sp. | reverse complement strand
GCAGGAATGTTCTTTTTTACCATTCCCGGACCAAAAATGATTTGGCAATTTGGGGAATTGGGTTATGATTTTTCCATCAATACTTGTGAGAACGGCACAGTAAGCAACGATTGCAGATTGTCGAGAAAACCAATTCGTTGGGACTATTTTGACAATGCCAACAGAAAACAAATTTACAATACCTGGGCAACGTTATCTGCATTTAAAAAGCAATATCCTGATGTGTTTAACACCACCGATTTTACGTTGAATGTAGGCACTTTAACTAAATCCATTGTGTTAAGAGGCACTACTACGGATGTGGTTATTGTTGGAAATTTTGATATCACCAATAAATCTATCACTGCCAACTTCACAAAAACTGGCACTTGGTATGAATATTTTACGGGTGAAGAAAAAACCATTACCAACATTTCAACAGCAATTACCTTAAATCCGGGCGAATACAAATTGTATTCTACGGTAAAATTATTAGATCCAAGAGGCGGAACAGCACAAGACGACAGCGATGGCGACGGCATTGCGGACACCATAGATTTATGTCCTAACACGCTAACCGGAACCGATGTAGGCAATACCGGATGCCCAATATTCTCATTGCCGGCCAACAATTTTACGGTAGAAGTTACCAGTGAAACCTGTCCAAACAAAAACAACGGTAAAATCTCAATTTCAGCGGCAGAAACTCATAACTATATTGCGGAAATTAACGGAATTTCAACCGATGGCGTAACACCCATTAACATAGCCGATAATGAATTTACAAATAATTTGCTTCTTGACAGTTTAGAACCGGGAATTTACACCATTTGCATTTCAGTTTCAGGTGAAACCTACATACAATGTTTTGAAATTAAAGTAATTGCGGGTGAAGTTATTTTAGCCGAAGCAAACGTAACATCCGGCAAAGTAGCCGTTGAAATTAAAAAAGGCACAGCACCTTATGCAGTTTATGTAAACGGACAAGAAACTTTTAGAACCAATTCGCCGCAATTTGAGGTTGACGTAAAAAACGGAGATTTGCTTGAGGTTAAAACTGCCAAATCTTGTGAAGGCGTATTCTCAAAAATAATTGAATCTCTCAGTGAAATTACCGCCTATCCAAATCCAACCCAAGGCGCTTTTGAAATTACGGTTCCAACATCGCAAACAGAAGTTGTGATTCAATTATACAACATAAATTCACAACTAATTTCAACAAAAAAATATCCGGTTGTTTACGGAAAAGTACAGATAAGTTTAGCGAACAAACCAACAGGCGTGTATATCGCAAAAGTGCTTTTAACAGCGCCGGTAACCATAAAAATTATAAAACAATAAATCGATGAGAAATTTTATATTTATAGCAGCATTAAGCATAAGTTTATGGTCTTGTGGCGGCGGCGGCGGAGAACAGCCAGCACCTCCACCGGTTGTAAACACCCCGCCAACCGCTCCAACATTGGTATATCCCACCAATAATTTATTGTGCATAGACAATGTGCTCAAATTTAAATGGGAGGCAACCGATGCTGAAGGTGGTGTTATCACGTATCAAATTGAGGTTTCCAAAAATGCGCAGTTTACGCAATTGGTTCATAATGTAACGTCAACCACTACCCTAATTACACTTACTATGGAAAAAGGGATCGCCTATTATTGGCGGGCAAAAGCAACGGACAATAAAAATGCGGCAAGCAGTTATTCGGCAACCAACCAATTTTATACAGAAGGCTTGGGTGTTGTAAACCATTTGCCTTTTTCACCGGTATTGTTGAGTCCGGCTTTGAATAAAGTTGTGAAACCAGCTGACTATTTTCCTTTGGAAGAACTTAATGTAATCTTAGAATGGTCTGCAATCGATGTAGATGCCGGTGATGCTTTAACGTATGATGTTTATTTTGGAACAAGTACAGAAAAGGACAACTTGCCAAAAGTATCACCTCCAAATCAAAGCGCAAAAACTTTTACTGTAGCACCACTTGCGGCGTCTACAACCTATTATTGGAGAGTGGAGGTAAAAGACAACAAAGGCGGACAAACAGTTGGCCAGGTTTGGAATTTTACAACGGATTAGATATTTCCTATCCCCAACACTTTCCTAAGCAAAGGGAGTTTGTTTTGACTGTGAAAGGAAAATATTTCTTAACTTTAATAATTCAACTTTTAACTTAGTCTTCGGTCTTCGGTCTTCGGTCTTCGGTCTTCGGTCTTTGGTCTTTGGTCTTCGGTCTTCCGTCTTCTAACTTCATTCAAACTTTTCCCATCCCCAGGAAGGCAAAGGAATTTCAACTTCTTTGGTTAAATCGAAAGATACAGTAAATAGCCGATCTGATCCCAATCGTCTTAAGTTGTAGGTGTATGCGGTGCCATCAATGGTAATCCACCAGGTGTTTGAAAAAGCTGCGGGAATTACATCAACAGTTTCCTGATCGGCCGGAAATACTTGCATATTTTGCGTCCCTGAATTTGTGGATGTTCCGCCATACATCGTTACTTTATCATCGCTGCCATCTTCATGTCGGTGATCGTGTTTAAGTTCAAGCCTGCCGTTTTTGTATTTTAAAATCCAGGTTCTTGATCGGTTATCGCCCACATTAAAATGAATTAAGATGGTTTCATCATCAGCAAAAAGCACATGCATCACCAATCTTTTACCCGCAAAATCATCGTTGGCAGGCGCGCCCACCAATTGTCCTTCAAATGCCTTTCCCCTTAAAGCTTTTAAATTTTTCCAAAATGCTTTGGTTGCGGCGCTGTCATTCACTATAACAATTTCTGCTTCAGCATTATAATTTATTACTTCATTTTTGAATCTGGCATTTGCAGAAATTAAAAATGACAGCGCTATAATTACAACAAGTTGTTTTTTCATAGGTTTTCTTTTATTTAATTAATATACGAAAATACTCGTTTTAATTAAAAATCTTATTTAAAATTTTGAATGAGATATGAATAACCTGTTTTTACGCAAAAAAAAATATTCTTTAATCCACAACAATTCAAATCCTTTTATTTTTTAAATTTGACCATTATTTATTTTAAATTTCATCAGAAATAAAATTTTAAATTGCATTTTATATGCTTCAGTAAAAACAAGTAACAATTTCACTTGCAAAGGTTAAAAAGCAATTATTAAAACAATGAAAATTCCTTTAAATCAATTTGAACTCTGTATTGATGAGCCTATTTTAAGAAGAGGCTTGTCATATTTTAAAAATGGCAATGTTCATGAGCCGGAAGAAATTACAAATGGTATTTTTGAAGCCATTGTGGAAGGTACCGACGATTACACCGTTAAGATGATAATAAAAAACGGAAGTGTTGAGGAATATGTTTGTTCTTGTCCTTACGATATGGGCCCTGTATGCAAGCACATTGTTGCTGTGCTGTTTTATTTGCAGCAGGATGAATTGAATATAAAACCTAAAAGCATTCCACTCAAAAAACAGACACCAAAAGAAAAAAAATCAAAAAAGAAAACGGTTGCTGATGAAATAAATGAATTACTCGAAAGTATTTCGCTCGATGAGCTGCAACAATTTATTCGTGAAAAAACGACTGAAAATCCGCCTTTCAGAAATCTGTTTTTATATTCTTTTGCACACAAAAGTAGCGACGATTCCCAACAGAAATATACGAAGCAAATCAAACAAATTCTTAGAATTGCGGCCGGAAGATACAAATTTATTTTCCGAAATAACGCCGGTTACGTTGGCAAGGAAGTGCGTAATTTACTGAATATTGCCGAGAAACAGTTCAATAACAATCATTACAAAAGCACTGTTTACATTTGTTGCGCAGTGATGGAGGAATTGACTAAAGCTTTGAATTTTGCGGACGACAGCAATGCGGATATCAGCGGAAATATTGAGTTTGCCTGCGAGTTTTTATTTAAGGTCGCCAAAGAAAAAATATCAGAAGAAATACGAAATTTACTTTTTAAATATTGCATTTCCGCCTTTGAAAAACAACTTTTTATTGACTGGGACTGGCATTTGGAAATGTTGCAGCTGGCCACTGAATTGTTAAAAAATGAAGCAGAAGCTACACAAATTACAAACCTCCTCGATACAATTACGCTTTCTGAATATGAAAAACAGGAAGCACAAACCATAAAATTAAACATCATTAAAAAAACGCAAGGCGAGACGGCAGCCAACAAATTTATTGCCCAACATATTTCCAATCCAAATTTTAGGCGTGAAGTCATTTCTAAATTTATTCACCTTAAAGATTTTGAAAAAGCCCAATCTTTGGCAAAAGACGGCATAAAACAGGATGAAAAGAACAAACCGGGTTTGGCAACCGAATGGTATAATTGGCTGTTAAAAATTGCAATGGCACAAAAAGACAATGAAAAAATAATCACCTATGCCCGCTTGCTTTTTATTCACAATTTCAACAACCAACAAGATTATTATCAAATTTTAAAAAATAATGTTCCTTCCGAGCGATGGAGTGATTTTGTGGAAGAAATTATAAGAGACATCCTAAAAACCAATCGTTGGCAAAATTTTGATTTAATTGCTAAAATATTTATCAATGAAAAATGGTGGGATAGGTTATTGTTGTTGCTTCAACAAAGCCCTTCACTGAGAACTATTGAAAATTATGAGAAACACCTTTCAAAGGATTATTCCCCTAAATTGGTTGAACTTTACGCAACGCAAGTGCTTGAATATATGCAAGATAATGTAGGAAGAAATTATTACCAAACTGTGTGCAGATATTTAAGACGGATGATAAAACTGGGCGGCAGGGAAACTGCGGAGAAAATAATTTTAATTTTAAGAACAAAATACCCACAGAGAAAAGCCTTAATGGATGAACTGAATAAGGTATAAATAGTGAAGCTGAACAAGCAAAATTTAATATCCAATCTCAACAATTATAATATTTTGTTATGAAAAATTTTTGGAACGAACGCTACGGCAATCAGGAATATATTTACGGAAAAACACCCAATGTATTTTTTGCCGAGCTATTGCAAACACTAAAACCCGGTGAAATTTTACTGCCTTGTGAAGGCGAAGGACGAAATGCTGTTTTTGCCGCTTTAAAAGGCTGGCGGGTAAGGTCTTTCGACAGCAGTGAAGCAGGAAAGATAAAAGCGGAGAAATTGGCTGCAGAAAACAATGTCGACATCGGTTACTTGATTGATGACGCTTTGACGGTACAATATCCGCCAAACAGTTTTAATGCGATTGCTTTCATTTACGCTCACTTTCCCCCTGCCATCAGAAAAAAAATTCATCAAAAAGCAATGACCTGGCTGAAACCCGGAGGCAAAATAATTTTGGAAGTTTTTAATCCGAAGCAACTGCAAAACAACTCGGGCGGCCCAAAAGATTTGTCTATGCTTTATACGGAAGAAATGTTACGTGATGATTTTGAAGGATTGACAATTGAGTTGTTAGAATCAAAAACTGTTGAATTAAATGAAGGCAAACACCACCAGGGAAAAGCCGATATTATTCAGTTTGTGGCAACAAAAGATTGAAATGAACATACAAACACAAATTATTTAGCCAACTACGAAAGATCATAGTAAAATTCACTAAAATTCGTCAGGATCAAAAGATATCATCGTCAGGATCGTGAGTGTCATAGTCTATTCCGGGAGGATTGAACAAGCCCCAGCTGTAAAATAAATAGTTCCATTGGTCAAATGTTTTCACCCATTCGGCAAACAAACCCCTAAATTCTTCAATTTCATCCCGTAACAATTGCAAGTAATCTGTATTTTTATATCCGCACATGGCTAAGCCTGTGCAATATGTTGAAAGCTCTCGCGCTGCTTTGCGGATAATTGCGGCGTTTTCCATTTTCAAATCATAAATTTCGACCGCTTCGGCACCCGAAATCTTTGCAGGAATAATGGTGGCGTTTTCTCTTATATATTGGGCATAACCTTCTAACATTTCGCCTTCTGCCTCATCCAAATTTTCAATATCGTGTTTTGAAACGCTTTCACTTTTTTTAAGACTAATTTCCATAATTTCCTGTGCCTTTTTATAGAGTGGCATTTTCTTTTTACGCTCAAATGAATTTTCTTCATACATAGATTATAATTTTATCTGATAAATTTATAAATAATTGGCAAGCCAAGAATAAAAATCTTAAGTCTTTCTTCAGATTACTATTTTAGAGATTTCTATGGAGATGGTGGACAATAAATTGCAAAGTATCTTTAAATTGAATGTTTGTTGGCTAATAAAGAGTTTTCAGCAAGTACTAAACAAAAAAAATCCCACAATTTCTTGTGGGATTTTTCTTAGGTGGGCAATGAGGG
>JAVVEF010000138.1:0-6316 GCA_032251275.1 Lutibacter sp. | reverse complement strand
CAAACGAGCCGTACTTGACGATTGATTATGATTTTTTAAAAGGATTTATATTTTCTTTTGATTATGAAAATTACAGCTATCAAAATAAAACTTTTAACCAAAAAAACACCTATCAATTGGCAAACGCAACGCTTTCTTATAAAAATGAAGACAGCGCCTGGAGTTTTAAAATAGATGCACAAAATTTATTTAACGTGAAATACAAAAATGACAATAGTTTTTCTTCCTACATCATTTCAGATTCCAAAACCTATATTTTACCCAGAATAATCATGTTTTCTATTGGCTACAATCTTTAATAATTTCAATCAGCAATAAATCTTCCAAAAAAATCATTAAAAGCATAACATATTTTACTTAAAAAGCATTAATATGTTTTTAATTGTAATCATTATCATTATTTATGTTTGTTAATTTAAACTAAATAACCACATTTGCATTATAATTAAAACTAAAACAAAATAACATGTGTGGAATAGTTTGTGCGTTCGACTTAAAAGAAAAAGCTGAGTTTTTGCGACCTCAAATTTTGGAGATGTCTAAAAAAATCCGTCACCGCGGTCCGGATTGGAGTGGGATTTATTCAGATGAAAAAGCAATATTGTCTCATGAAAGACTGTCAATTGTTGACCCGGCTTCAGGGAAACAACCTTTATTTAGTGAAGATAAAAAATTGGTATTGTCAGCCAACGGTGAAATATATAATCATAGAGCGTTACGCAAACAATTTGAAGGGAAATATAATTTTCAGACAGCATCGGATTGTGAAGTGATTTTGGCTTTGTATAAAGAAAAAGGCACTGGTTTTATTGATGAAATGAACGGTATTTTTGCTTTTGCTTTATATGATGCGGATAAAGATGAGTATTTTATAGCGCGTGACCATATGGGAATTATTCCTTTATATATGGGCTGGGACGCAAACGGAACTTTTTATGTGGCGTCAGAATTAAAAGCGTTGGAAGGTGTTTGTACCAAAATTGAGTTGTTTCCTCCGGGACATTTTTTATCGAGCAGAGATGGGGAATTGACCAAGTGGTATAGCAGAGACTGGACAGATTATGATGCCGTAAAAGACAACCAAACCAGCATTGATGCAATACATGATGCATTGGAAGCTGCGGTTCACCGTCAACTAATGTCAGATGTGCCTTATGGCGTGTTGCTTTCCGGCGGATTGGATTCCTCGGTAACTTCCGCAATCGCAAAAAAATATGCGGAAAAAAGAATAGAATCTGATGATACGCAAGCAGCTTGGTGGCCGCAATTACACTCTTTTTCTGTGGGATTGGAAGGTTCGCCGGATTTGGCGGCAGCGCAATTGGTGGCAGACCATATAGGCACGGTTCACCACGAAATAAAATTTACCATTCAGGAAGGACTGGATGCCATTCGCGATGTGGTTTACAACCTGGAAACCTATGACATTACCACCATTCGTGCTTCAACACCGATGTATTTAATGGCAAGGGTCATCAAATCTATGGGCGTAAAAATGGTGCTTTCCGGTGAAGGTGCCGACGAGTTGTTTGGTGGCTATTTGTACTTTCATAAAGCGCCAAATGCCAAAGAATTCCACGAAGAAACGGTTCGTAAATTGGGCAAATTGCATATGTACGATTGTTTGAGAGCCAATAAAAGTCTGGCTGCCTGGGGAATTGAAGGCCGTGTGCCGTTTTTGGACAAAGAATTTATGGATGTGGCAATGCGCATAAACCCACAAGATAAAATGATCAACGGCGAACGTATGGAAAAATGGGTGGTACGCAAAGCTTTTGAAAGTTATTTGCCGGCAAGTGTGGTCTGGCGACAAAAAGAACAATTTTCAGACGGTGTTGGGTACAGCTGGATAGATACGTTGAAAAAGGTGGTGGATGAAAAAGTTACCGATGAACAGTTGGCAAACGCCAAATACAAATTTCCTCTGCAAACACCTACAAACAAAGAAGAATTTTATTACCGATCTATTTTTCAGGAACATTTTCCTTCAGATGCCGCGGCGCTTTCCGTACCGCAGGAAGCATCTGTGGCCTGCAGCACTAAAATTGCGCTGGAATGGGATGCAAGTTTTAAAAATATGAATGATCCATCCGGCCGGGCAGTGGCAAACGTGCATTCCGATGCCTATAAAAAATAACTGCTAATTATAATTTGTTTGAATCAAGAATCCGGTGTAAACCGGATTCTTTTGTTTTTGATTATTTTGTTCTTTCTGTTAAGGCTGAAATCTTGCCCATTATGCCTGAATCCTGTTAAAATAAAATCATATATTTGCTTACTATGATAAAATAACAAAAAATGCTATCAAAAGAAATCCAATCAACATTAATTCCGACCTTAAAAAAATATTTTGGTTACGACAGTTTCCGTGAGCAACAACAAAATATTATAGCATCTGTCCTTTCCAAAAAGGACAATTTGGTGATTATGCCAACCGGTGGCGGAAAATCGGTTTGTTTTCAGTTGCCTGCCTTGCTGTTTGAAGGAATTACGCTGGTAATTTCGCCTTTAATTGCCTTGATGAAGGATCAAGTGGATGGGCTGACTGCAAACGGGGTTCCGGCAGATTTTTTTAACAGCAGCCAGTTAAGTTCGGCCCAAAACGGAATTTTTGATAAAGTAATTAGCAAAGAAATAAAACTGTTGTATGTGGCTCCCGAAAGTTTGGCCTTGCTTGAAAACATATTAAATGAAAAACACATAAGTTGCATTGCCATTGATGAAGCGCATTGTATTTCTTCTTGGGGGCATGATTTTCGTCCGTCCTACCAGCAATTGGGTTTTCTGAAAAAGTTATTGCCAAATACGCCAATTATTGCATTGACCGCCACGGCCGATAAAGCGACACGGCAAGATATTGTGGATCAATTGAACATTCCGAATGCCACACAATTTTTAACTTCTTTCGATCGAAAAAATATTGAGTTGGAAGTGCGTCCGGCAAATGACCGTGTTACTCAAATTATTAAATTCATCAATAAAAAACCCAATGAAGCGGGTATCATTTATTGTTTAAGCAGAAAATCGACTGAGCAACTTGCATCAAAATTAACCCAAAACGGCATAAAAGCGATGCCTTATCACGCAGGTTTGAGTTTTGAGGAAAGGACAAAAACACAAGAGGATTTTCTGTTCGACAAAACGCAAATAATTTGCGCCACCATTGCCTTTGGAATGGGTATTGACAAGTCCAATGTACGCTGGGTCATCCATTTCAATATGCCCAAAAATATTGAAGGTTATTATCAGGAAATTGGGCGTTGCGGAAGAGACGGAATAAAGGCGAATGCCATACTGTTTCACAGTTATGCCGATGTTATTCAACTTCGGAAATTTGCGGAAGGCGCTTCAAACGAAGAGGTACAACTTGCAAAATTGGAACGAATGAAACAATTTTCCGAAGCAACTACTTGTAGAAGAAAAATATTATTGAGCTATTTTGGCGAATTGTTATCCGATAACTGCGGGAATTGTGATGTTTGTAAAAATCCGCCCCAATTTTTTAACGGCACAACCATCGCCCAAAAAGCGCTTTCGGTAATTGCAAGGCTCAAAGAATCTGAAGCCATTGGAATTGTGATTGATGTGTTGAGAGGCGCACACAATGCAACCATTATTGACAAAGGTTACGACAAAATTAAATCGCACGGCGTGGGAAACGACATTTCCTGGCGCGATTGGCAACAATATATTATTCAGTTAATCAATCAGGGAATTTGTGAAATTGCTTTCCATAAAAATAACGCGTTGCAGTTAACTGGATTTTCGCAAAAAGTGTTGTTCGAAAAGAAGCAGGTTCATTTAACTTATCCTGTTACTATGGCAGAACAGGTAGTCTTTCAAAAGGAATTGAGAGAAACAAAAGCAAAAAAAGACTCATTATTTGAACGTTTGCGCAAATTGCGCCATCAAATTTCATTGGAAGAAAATATTCCCGCTTATTTGGTCTTTAGCGATGCTTCCCTAAAAGAAATGGAAAGGGCACGGCCAATGTGCGAAGCGGAATTTCTTAAGATTAGCGGTGTTGGACAACGGAAATTGGAAGTGTATGGCGATGAATTTATTGCTGAAATCGTTTCTTTTATGAATGAAAAAGTTCAAAAGAAAAAAAAGGACGACACGTATAAATTGACTTATGAATTGTACAAAGAAGGTTTTTCTATTGAAGAAATTTCAGAAAAAAGGGATTTAAAATCGGCAACCATATTTTCTCATTTGGCAAAATTATATGCCGATGGCAAAGATATTGACATCTATCAATTTTTAAGCAATGAAGAGGTTGAAATGGTTAGAAAAGCCAAAGAAGTGTTAGAAAACCCCGAAGCACTTAAACCATATTTTGACTATTTTAAGGAGGAAATGGACTATTCAAAAATTCGTTTGGCGCTAACGATTCTTAATAGTTAAATGTTATATGTTATATGTTGAAAAGTTAAAAGTTAAAAGTTAAAGTTTGAATCTACCTAATAACCTATAACAAATAACCTATAACTTTTTTAAAGATGCGCCGATTTTACGATCGGATTGTTCTCAATAACATTAGACAAAACAATGTGTGTGGTGGTTTCTCCATAGGTAATTAACTGGTCTATAAATTTCCCTAAATGTTGTTGGTTTTTTAGCACAACTTCCATTACAATATTTTCGTTTCCTGTAATTCTGTAGCAATTTATCACTTCGTTAAAGTCTTTCACTTTTTCGATAAAAGGTTTTAACCTGCCCATAAAAGCCCGCAAGGTAATAATTGCTTTTAGCTGATTTCCAGTTTTTATATAACTCACTTTTGCGTGATAACCTTCAATAACGCCTATGTCTTCCATTTTATGGATGCGTTCTGCAACAGCAGGCGACGAAATGCCAGCTTTACGTGCAATTTCTGTGTTTGATTGTCGGGCATTTTTTTGTAAACAATCCAATATTTTCCAACTAATGGTGTCTAAGCTCATTTTTTAAAGTTTAAGACTATAAAAATATAAAATTCTAATCTAAATTAACACTTTTGCTTTAATTATTAAATATGGATTTTATTTTTCCGAAGTAAATTTGTATACTAATTTTAATAACAAATGTTTACTTCTGAAGAGCAACATCTAAATCAGTTGGTGATTTATCAAAAATCACTTTATATTTTTAAGTTGGTAAGGCGCATTACTTCTTACGTTACCAATGATAAAAATGTTTTGGAAATGTATGTATCTAGTGAGAGAAGTGACAGATATGCCGATAATTTGCTGATAAATGCCTTAGGGTTGGTTCCTAAAATTGTGGAAACCGAATGCCAGGAGAATCCAAGTTTAAAGTTAAAATATGCGGTATCAATTCGTTATTTTATTGATTGCCTGTACCAAAATTGTTTGTTGTTGGAAAGCACTAAAATTCAAGGAAAGGATTTTGTTAAACTACTTCGGAAAGAGCTTAAAAACCTTAGGCAAATTCATAAAAATTACGTTAAGTCGCTCTTGTAGAAATCTGTTGAAATGTTATATGTTGATATGTTTAATCGACAAACCAACAACCAACAACCAGCAACTATTTAACCAATCGTTGTCTGATCGTTTCATATAAAAAAGCGCCACAAGCCACAGAAACATTGAGCGAATCAATTTCTCCAAGCATTGGCAATTTTGCTTTGTGGGTTACAATTTTTAAAATTGACGGATTGATACCGCGATCTTCCGATCCCATAATAATGGCTGTTGGCAGCGTTAAATCGATGTCGTAAATTAAGGTATCTGTTTTTTCGGTGGCAGCAACCAATTGAATATCAGCGGCCTGAAATTGGAAAATAGCATCTTTAATATGGTCAACTTTGCAAATAGGCATTTTGAATGCCGCACCTGCTGATGTTTTTATGGTATCTGCACTTATTGGGGCATTTCCTTGTTTTTGAATTACAATTCCCTGAACGCCTGCGCATTCGGCAGTTCTGATGATGGCGCCAAAATTACGGACATCCGAAATTTGATCCAGCAACAAAAATAGAGGCGTGGTGGTTTTTTCAAAAGCAGCGGCAATTAATTCTTCTAAATCTGAAAATTCTATAGGGGAAATTTGTGCCGCAACACCCTGGTGATTTCCGTTTTTTGAAATGCGGTTCAATTTTTCAACCGGCACATGGCTTGTTGCAATGTTATGTTGCTTAATTAGGCCGTTTAATTCTGAAAATAAATAACCGCTTAAGTCTTTTTGCAGATACACTTTGCTGATGGTTTTTCCTGAATTAATGGCTTCTATAACCGTTCTGATGCCAAATATTTTTGAATTTTCATTTTCCATGCTGCAAATGTAGGGATATTGTAGGAATAAAAAAACCACC
>JAVVEF010000137.1:4757-6339 GCA_032251275.1 Lutibacter sp. | reverse complement strand
GAAATTTTAAATGTGTTGATTGATAGTGTGGCTTAAAAACAATACGTATTTTAAATAAAAAGACAAAACCCATAATATAGATTTTTATCTAAATTATGGGTTTTTAAAATTCAAAAAAATTATATGTAATTAAATTTTCTGTTTTTTAAAATATGGTTGCTGCTAATTGTACCCTGGCAAATTTTAATGCTGGATTCCAAAGCGTTGTTGCAGATACAGGAATACTTAAATCTAAAAGTTTCAATGTTTTTGATGCTGTTAAACCAACATTAACCAAATCAAAGTTTTGTTCACCATCTCCATATAAGTGAGTATCTCCATTCAATGAGAATGCTGCCCCAGCAAAAGCATTAAAATTAACTTTTGAATCTTTAACTAAAGGATATGATACTTGTACATAGGTGGAATAGCGTTGTTCCAAATCACCATTAGTATTAAATTGAGAATCTCCACTTCCGTATAATAAAACATCAGCTTCTAAAGTTAAAGGAAATTCTTCGCCAAAATTATAAGACGTTCTAAAATCTAATAAGTGGCCAGTAGTTTCTTTGTCATAATCCCAAACATCAGGACTCTCAACTCCTCTTGTGTTTAATAAATCCCATAATCCAACAGAAAAACCATTTGCAGCATATTGAATGTAGTAGTTTATTTCTTTATAATGAGTACCATCATAATCGTTTGAAGTAGCCATCCCGCCCCAAAAACCAGTAGTAAAACTACCTGATTCATTTAATTTAAGAGACATAAAAACCATAACCACAGGTTTATCAGTAATTATTAAACCCCTCCATAAATGATTTGATTGTAAATTTACAGTAAAATTAATAGGGCTATCTTTCAATTCAACTTCTTGAGCTATTCCCATTTGCCCTGATAAAACAACCATTAATAGTATTAATAATATTTTTTTCATTATTTTAATTTTAATATTTTACTAATTATTTTCTTAAACTAAGGCAACATATAACAGCGCTGCAATTACACATCCAATAATGGGTCCTACAATAGGAATCCAGGCATACCCCCAGTCACTTCCTCCTTTTACAGGTAAAATAGCGTGCATAATTCTTGGTCCTAAATCACGTGCAGGATTAATTGCATATCCAGTTGTACCTCCTAAAGACAAACCAATTGCCCAAACAAGAAATGCAACAGGTACTGCTCCAATTGAACCCAAACCTATAATAGCTCTCGCATTAACATCACCCATAATATCAAGACTTGGCCCTGCCAAATAAAATATTACAAATACTAAAACAAAGGTTCCTATAATTTCACTTATTAAGTTTGAAAAAGTGTTTTTAATTGCTGGCCCTGTACTAAAACAAGCTAATTTTCCACCTTCATCTTCAGTTGCTTTAAAATGATCTCTATAAAACAACCACACTAAAAATGCACCTAACATAGCTCCAATCATTTCTCCTGCTATATATTCAGGCACTAGACTCCAAGATAATTTACCTGCTGTTGCAAGTGCAATTGTCACTGCCGGATTTAAATGAGCGCCACTATATGGCCCTGCAACAATAACGCCTACAAATACACCCAAGGCCCAACCTGTAGTAATCACAATCCAACC
>JAVVEF010000137.1:0-4657 GCA_032251275.1 Lutibacter sp. | reverse complement strand
TTATTCTTCAATCCAGTTTTGGGCACATTTTACGGCTTTATGCCAATAATGCAACATATTTTCAACTTTCGCTTTGTCTTCTTTTGGATAAAACTCTTTATCAACAATCCATTGAGATTGGATATCATCTACACTATCCCAATACCCCACAGCCAAACCGGCTAAATAAGCAGCACCTAAAGCGGTTGTTTCCAACGTTTTTGGACGCAGAATTTTAAATCCGAATAAATCGGCCTGAATTTGCATCAGCAAATTACTGGCTGCGGCTCCTCCATCAACCCTCAATTCAATACTTTTTTCACCAGCATCAGCCTCCATCGCTTTTACCACATCATAAACTTGAAAAGCAATGCCTTCCAATGTTGCTCTTGAGATATGCGCATCTGTTGTACCTCGTGTAATGCCCATAATCACACCCCGCGCATATTGATCCCAATAAGGCGCTCCCAAACCAGTTAGTGCAGGCACAAAATATACGCCGCCGTTATCGCTTACAGTTTCGGCCAAATGATTAATTCCTGGAGCGGTTTTAACCATTTTCAACCCATCTCGCGTCCATTGTATTGCAGCACCACCAACAAATACACTTCCTTCCAGTGCATATGTGGTTTTTCCATTAATTTTCCAACCAATTGTTGTTAGTAAGTTATTATTAGAATAAACTGCTTTTTCTCCAGTATTCATCAACAAGAAGCATCCGGTTCCATAGGTGTTTTTTACCATTCCCGGTTTTGTGCACATTTGTCCGAATAATGCGGCTTGTTGGTCACCAGCAATACCTGAAATGGGAATTTTTGTAGAAAACAAGGTCGTGGCAGTTGTTCCATATATCTCACTACTTTCTTTTACACTTGGTAAAATTGCTCTAGGTATATTAAATAATGTTAACAATTCTTCATCCCATTCTAAAGTGTGAATATTTAATAACATTGTTCTACTTGCATTTGACACATCTGTAATAAACATTTTACCTCTGGTCAATTTCCAAACCAACCAAGTATCAACAGTACCAAAACATAATTTACCTGCTTCAGCCTTTTCTCTTGCTCCTTCAACATTGTCAAGAATCCATTTTAATTTAGTTGCAGAAAAATAAGCATCTAAAACCAGCCCTGTTTTCTTTTTAATCATATCAATATGACCATCGGCTTTTAACTCATCACAGTATTTTGCTGTTCTTCTGTCTTGCCATACAATGGCATTGTAAATAGGTTCGCTAGTTTCGCGATCCCAAACAATGGTAGTTTCTCTTTGATTTGTAATACCTATAGCTGCAATTCCCTCACCAGTAACACCTTCTTGTGCAACAACTTCAGCTGCTACAGAAATTTGCGATGACCAAATTTCATTTGGACAATGCTCTACCCATCCCGGTTTTGGAAAAATTTGCTCAAATGGTTTTTGAGATGTTCTAACAATTTCTCCATTGTGGTTAAATAAAATCGCTCTGGAAGATGTAGTGCCTTGATCTAAGGCTAAAATTAACTTGCTATTCATAATATTATATTTGGTTTTAAATGATTAATGATTCAGATTATCAATTGATTATAAAATATAATTTGAGGTTACTTGTGCATATTCTTTAACTTGGTCAATTTGCCAAGCTTGATCTTCCCCCAATTCAGCAGCCATAATTTCAGCCACTTTAGCCGCCATTTTAATACTTTCTCTAGCATCCAAAAGCTGACAACGTGTTCTACGAGCCAAAAAATCTTCTACATTACGAGCCATTTCATACCTTACTGCCCAAACTACTTGTGCATAGATGATTTTTAGAGAAGTACTAATAAAATCACTCATTCCTTCTTCTTTGGCCAATTTCAAAAGATCATTTTCATCAGAACCGTAGAAGTATAAAGGATTTTCATAATTAACATTTTCTTTATAACCATGAATTTTTAAATGTTGGGTCTTGGTTAGAATGTGCGCCCAGCCTTTCTTCTGTTCTGTTTTATCAACTAAATCTTCCCCCATTTTTCTAAAAGTTGTCCATTTACCTCCCACAATCGTAAGCAATCCAGATTTAGATTCAAATATTTTATGGCTTCTAGAAATTTCTTTCGTTTTGTTTCCATTATCTTTCGAATACGCTAAAGGTCTCAACCCAGCAAAAACACTTAACACATCGCTTCGCTTAGGTGCTTTGGTTAAATAGCGCGCTGCGGTATTCAAAATAAAATCAATTTCTTTTTTTAAAGCTATAGGCTCTAAAGATTCCTTTTCAATTGGCGTATCTGTTGTACCAACCACTACTCTTCCGTGCCAAGGCACTAAAAACAAAACCCTGCCATCATCTGTTTTAGGAATCATAATAGCATCATCATCAGGCAAAAACGACTTGTCCAATACTAAGTGAACACCTTGACTAGGAGAAATTGTTTTTTCTGCATTTGGAGAATCCATTTTTAAAACGTCATCTGCAAAAACACCTGTAGCATTTACCACCTGCTTTCCTTTTATTTCGTAATCCTCTTTTCCCTCTTCATCATAAAACTTGACTCCGGTAACATTACCATCCTTATCTTTTAACAAACCTGTTACTGCACAATAATTGAGCACAATTGCACCCAATTCAGAAGCACTTTGCAATACGTTAATTGCCAATCGGGTATCGTCAAACTGGCCATCATAATAAACAACGCCTGCTGAAATTTTATCGGGATTTATGGTAGAAATACGGCTGATTGTTTTAGCTTTTGAAATGCGTTTAGACCTTCCTAAACTTAATTTTCCGGCTAGCAAATCATATAAAGTTAAACCTATTGTATATTGAAGCTCATCAAACAATCCGTGCGTTGGAATTATAAAAGACTGACTTTTAACTAAATGCGGAGCATTCTGAGTTAATAATCCGCGTTCTACAACAGCTTCTCTAACCAAACCAACATCGCCTTGCGCCAAATAACGCACTCCACCATGAACCAACTTGGTACTTTTACTGGAAGTGGATTTTGTGAAATCTGATTTTTCAAGCAAAACTACAGAATAGCCACGCGAAGAAGCTTCAAGCGCAATTCCAATTCCTGTAGCACCTCCTCCTATTATTATGAAATCATATTCTTTAGTATTCTTACCAATTTTATCAATCATTTCATTTCTCTTCATTACTCTTCTATTTAATAATTGTTATTGTTTTGTTAATTTTTTGTAATATTAAAACAAAACGAAATAATACGAAAGTTTTTTTTTGATTTTTAATTAACAAATCGTTATTTTTATGAATAATTATTATTTTTTAGCAAAACACATACTATTCAGTAAAATTTTACGCTATTTTTTAATAAAAAAATATATTATAGGGTGTTTACCGAAAAAATATTCTATACTATAACAAACAAAAAGAAAATACAGTTACATAAATTTTTATTTATTTGAAACAAAATGTATATTTACATACACAAAGAAAATTAAAATGACACTAAACATTATTGAACGCCATAAGTTGATTTTAAATAAATTAGAACAAAAAGGTTATGTAAACGTGAACGAATTAAGTGAAGACTTCGGAGTTTCGGTCGTAACCATTCGAAAGGATTTAAAATTATTGGAAGCTCGAAAACTTTTGTTTAGGTCTCACGGAAGAGCAATTCCTGCAGATCCATATATTACCGAGCACCATGTTAATATAAAGGAAAAAATACATGCTAAAGAAAAAACTCTTATTGCAATAACTGCTGCAGCAGAATTAGAGAACAAGGACAGTATAATTATTGCTTCGGGCACTTCTGTAATTGAATTTGCAAAACACATTAAACAAATAGAGGGCCTCACCGTTTTAACAGCTTCTTTAAATTCAGCCATTATTTTAGCCGAAAACCCGAATATTGATGTAATACAATTGGGTGGTATGGTGAGACGTAGTTCTTCATCAGTAGTTGGACCCATTGGCGAAAAAATGCTTACAGAATTTACGTTTACAAAATTATTTTTAGGTGTGGACGGCATTGACATAGATTATGGCCTGACCACAACAAATGCCATGGAAGCCTCTCTTAACAAACAAATGATTGCCGTTGCGCAGAAAATTATTGTTTTGGCAGATTCTTCAAAATTTGGCAAAAAAGGATTTGGCAGAATTTGTGGCATCGAGGATGTTGACCAAATTATTACAGACTCCGGAGTTGATGATAAAACAAAAAAAAGACTTTTAAGCCTTGGAATTGATGTTACGATTGTTTAAAATTATTAAGCCCAGTAAAGACACGAGTCCTCAGACGGGAGTTAAAATCAAAAACAGAAATTGTTAACAAATTGAAATACATTTATTTATGTTGTGAGATTTTTAATTTTAAATTATTCACCGCTAATCATTAATTATGATTCCGCAATTGCGGGATTTCTTTCTAAATCCAATATTCTCCGCAACCAAATCATCAGAAAAACGGCTAATAAGCCCAAGCCACCCATCAAAAACCAGTTGGCCATATAACCAAACCGATCAATAACTTCCATACCGGTTTTGGCGCTAAAAATATGCGCACAGGAAAATGCCATGGAATACAAAGCCAAATAACGCCCTTCGTTGCCTGATGGAGCCCTGTTCATCGCAAAATTATTGGTAAAAGGAAAAGCCAACATTTCGCCTAACGTAATAAAAAGCATACTTAGGGCTTGCTGAAAAACCATTTTCATTTTAAGCGAACTGGAGATTTAATTT